>NZ_ANBC01000119.1 GCF_000341125.1 Nocardiopsis lucentensis DSM 44048
ACGGTGCTCGACCCGCTCGCCGACCGGCTCTACATCTTCGCCGCCCTGCTCGGCCTCGTGGTCCGGGGCATCATCCCGTGGTGGCTGATGGGCATCCTGGTGCTGCGCGACGTCCTCATCCTCGGCGCGCTGCCGCTGCTGCGGCATTTCGGATACGGCCCCCTGCCGGTGAACTTCGCGGGCAAGGCCGCCACGTTGTGCCTGTTGTACGCGTTCCCGCTGCTGTTTATCGCGGGGCACACGTCGATTGTCTCAGATGTGGCGCGGATTATAGGTTGGGCGTTCGCACTCTGGGGAACTGCTCTTTATTGGTGGGCCGGACTGCTTTATGCCGTACAGGGACTGCGCCTGATCGCCCAGACCCGCCGCGACGAACGCGCTGATCACACCGGTGGCCGGACGGGTGCCGAGGACAGCGACCCAGCGCGGCCGCAGCACGGATCGACCCGATCCGACAGACCAGGCGACCGCTGACGGAGGAACCCGGAGCGGAATCCGAGGGCGAACGGACGCACCACGGGTCGGGGCCGGACCAGGCTCCGGGCCCGGCCCGAACACGACCGGCGGAACGGCTCACCGCGAATCCTGTCGGATCGAGAGGGAGTGTCATCTCCGCCATGAGAACATGTCCCACCGCGTGCGACGACGCGCGCTCCCACCCCCGCGCCGCGACCTCCGACGGCACCGCTGTACGGAGGTCCCGGCGATGACCGACACCAGCGCCCAGAACGGCCCCGCCCACAGCGGTGACGGCGCCGATGTCCCGGCCACGCCCCCGATGAAGGCGGTCGTGATGGCGGGCGGCGAGGGCACCCGCCTGCGCCCCATGACGGCCAACCAGCCCAAACCCCTCCTGCCGGTGGTCAACAAGCCCATCATGGAGCACGTCCTCCGGCTGCTGCGCAAACACGGCTTCACCGAGACGGTGGTGACCGTCCAGTTCCTGGCCACCCTCATCCGCAACCACTTCGGGGACGGTGAGGAGCTGGGAATGAAGCTCCACTACGTCGCCGAGGAGGTCCCCCTCGGAACCGCGGGCAGCGTCAAGAACGCCGAGGAGTACCTGCGCGGCGAACCGTTCATCGTCATCTCCGGCGACGCGCTGACCGACATCGACCTCACCGACATGGTGCGCTTCCACAAGGAGCGCGGAGCCAAGGTCACCATCGCCCTCAAACGGGTCCCCAACCCTCTGGAGTTCGGGATCATCATCGTGGACGAGCAGGGCCGTATCCAGCGGTTCCTGGAGAAACCCACGTGGGGTCAGGTCTTCTCCGACACCGTCAACACCGGCATCTACATCATGGAGCCTGAGGTCCTCGAGCGCGTCGCCGACGGCGAGGTCGTGGACTGGTCCGGTGACGTCTTCCCCGAACTGCTCAAGGAGGGCGAGCCCCTCTACGGGTACGTCGCCGACGGCTACTGGGAGGACGTCGGCACCCACGAGAGCTACCTCAGCGCCCAGGCCGACGTGCTCTCGGGCCGTGTCGCCGTGGACATCGACGGTTTCGAGGTGTCGCCGGGCGTGTGGGTCGGCGAGGGCGCGCAGGTCGACCCGAACGCCGTCCTCAAGGGCCCGCTGTACATCGGTGACTACGCCAAGGTCGAGGCCGGGGCGGAGCTGCGCGAGTACACCGTCGTCGGCAGCAACGCCGTGGTGCGCTCCGACGCCTTCTGCCACCGAACGGTCCTGCACGACAACGTGTTCATCGGGCGCGGCGCCAACCTGCGCGGCACCGTGATCGGGAAGAACACCGACGTCATGGCCGCCGCCCGGATCGAGGAGGGCGCGGTCGTGGGCGAGGACTGCGTCATCGAGTCCGAGGCCTACGTGCACAACGACGTCAAGGTCTACCCCTTCAAGACCATCGAGGCCGGTGCGGTGGTCAGCACCAACGTCGTGTGGGAGTCGCGCGGGCAGCGCTCGCTGTTCGGGCCGCGCGGGGTCTCCGGCCTCATCAACGTCGAGATCACCCCCGAACTGGCGGTGCGGCTGGCCAACGCCTACGCGACCACGCTGAAGAAGGGCGCGATCGTCACCACCTCCCGCGACGTCTCGCGGGCCGCGCGCACTCTCAAACGTGCGGTGATCAGCGCGCTGACGGCGGCCGCGATCGACGTGCGCGACCTGGAGGTCGTGCCGCTTCCGGTGGCGCGTTTCCACACGTCCCAGAGCGGGGTCAGCGGCGGCATCCACCTGCGCACGAGCCCCGGGGACCCGGAATCGGTGGACATCCTCTTCCTCGACGGCCAGGGCGCCGACCTGTCGCCGGCCTCGCAGCGCAAGCTGGACCGGGTCTTCTCCCGGGCGGAGTACCGTCGGGCCTTCCCCGGGGAGATCGGCGAGCTGACCTTCCCCTCGCGCGGCGTGGAGAACTACTCGCACGACCTGCTGCGCGCCGTGGACACCAGCGGTGTGGCCGAGGCCGAGCTCAAGGTCGTGGTCGACTGCGCGGGCGGGACGGGGTCGCTCATCCTGCCGTCCCTGCTGGGGCGGATCGGGGTGGACGTGCTCACGGTGAACAACCGGCTGGACGAGGCCTCGCCGACCGACACCGCGGCCAAGCGGATGCGCGACCTGGAGCGGCTGGGCGAACTCGTGGCCAGCTCCGGGGCCGACTTCGGTGTCCGGTTCGATCCGGTGGCCGAGCGGCTGGCCATCGTGGACGAGAACGGTGAGCTGGTCGACGGCGACCGGGCGCTGCTGGTCGTGCTGGACCTGGTCGCCGCCGAGCGCGGCGGCGGCACGGTGGCGCTGCCGGTCACCACCACCCGGGTGGCCGAGCGGGTGGCCAGCGCGCACGGGGTCTCGGTGCGGTGGACGGCCACGGCCACCGACGAGCTGACCAAGGCGGTCAGGTCGGGTGAGGAGGACATCGTCTTCGCCGGGGACGGCCGTGGCGGGTTCGTCATCCCCGAGTTCAGCCCCACCAGCGACGGCATCGCCGCCTTCGTGCGGCTGCTGGGCCTGGTGGCGCGCACCCGGCGCTCCGTGGGCCAGATCGACCGCGCCATTCCGCAGGCGCACCTGCTCCGCCGCTCGGTGCCCACCCCCTGGGCGGTCAAGGGCAGCGTCATGCGGGCCGTGGTGGAGGCCGCCGGAGACCGGGAGCTGGACACCACCGACGGGGTCCGGG
Source organism: Nocardiopsis lucentensis DSM 44048 (assembly GCF_000341125.1). Lineage (GTDB taxonomy): Bacteria > Actinomycetota > Actinomycetes > Streptosporangiales > Streptosporangiaceae > Nocardiopsis > Nocardiopsis lucentensis. Next base: position 3,138 of record NZ_ANBC01000119.1, read on the forward strand.
TCCTGGAAGCCGACGGGAGTTGGGCGCTCGTCCTGCCCGACACCGCCGAGGCCGTGACCCATCTTTGGGCCGAAGGTCCCGACCCCGACACCGCGCACCGCCTGCTGGACGAGTGGGCGGCCGTCGTGGAACGGGCCGAGGGCTGACCTGCTGCCATGCGGGTGGGGGCGGAGCTTTGCCCCCACCCGCATGGCGCGTTCAGTCAGGGGACACCTTTCCCACCCCAGCGCGAGAGTTCCCGTTAAACTGGACATAACGGCAGGTCATCGCGGTGGTGGAAAGTTCCCGCGAATCCGTTTGGCTCAGCTGCGAACCAATCCGCCCCGCACGGCATCTGCACCAGAGCAGGTGTCCATCTCGACGGGGGCGGGCATCGGCGGAGACGGTGCCTCAGGTGTCGGGTCCGTCGTCCCCTCCGCCGCGGGCGGGTCCGGGCGCCCACGGCAGGCCGAGGTGGAGCAAAACCCTTCCTGGACAGGGATATGGTTTAAAGTCGAGTGTTCCCTGACGCACCGCGTCACCACCGGGCGGGTACCCCAGCGACGGCGGAGCCGGGCCGGGGGTGACAAGGAGTACAACATGGGGGATGAGACCAAGCGACCGACCGTGTGAGGCGCACCGCTGCCTGACAGCGGGCTGTCTCGCCACGCTCCGGGCGGTGTGCGGGTGAGCAACCCGTACGGTGCCCGGGACGTGTCACCGATCAGCCGAATCAAGCACCGCCCCGTGCGGTAGGAGGCCGAGCCGACCTATGTCGAGCGTTTACTGCACGCAGTGCGGTCACGCCGTTGCGGATGATGCCCGTTTCTGCTCCTACTGTGGGACCCCCGTCCGCAGGCCCCAGCAGCAGACCCCACAACCTGGTGCGCGTGGGGACTCCGCCGGCGATGTCACGTCCACCATCTCGATCTCCGGGATCCAGGCCCTCGAGGAGGAGGAGTCGGCCGGTGACGAGTTGGCGGCCGACGACCCGGCCAACGCCGATTCCCTTCCTTCGGGCACGGCGCTGCTCGTGGTCAAGCGCGGCCCCAACGCCGGAAGCCGGTTCCTGTTGGACAGCGACGTGACGACCGCGGGGCGTCATCCCAACAGCGATATCTTCCTCGACGACGTGACCGTTTCACGCAGGCACGTCGAGTTCTTCCGCCGCGGCGACGGTTTCGGAGTCCGGGACGTGGGGAGCCTGAACGGTACCTATGTGAACCGCGAACCCGTCGACGAGGCCGCCCTGGGCGGCGGGGACGAGATCCAGATCGGCAAGTTCCGCATGGTCTTGCTGACCAAACCGCGCCGCTGACCGGCACGGTGGCCACGGGGAGGTGGGGCTGGAGCCGGAGACCCTCGGTCGAGGGCGGTGGCCTCACCTTTCCGCGGAGCGGCCACCAAGGCGATGGCGGGAGGGCCGAGCAGGTTTGCGGGCCCCCGCCTCCGGACAGCTTTGTAACGAAGGGTGCCGATTTCGCCCTCGGGTCCTGATCCAACGGGGGAGCAGGGACGAGCGCCCATCCGGCATGACGACTCGTGGGACGGAGCCGCTGTGAAGCACATGGAGGTCGTCGGCGTCCGGGTTGAGATGCCCTCGAACCAGCCGATTGTCCTGCTCAAGGAATCCGACGGAGACCGCTACCTCCCCATTTGGATCGGCGGGGTGGAGGCCACGGCGATCGCACTCGCGCAGCAGGGGGTGGCGCCCGCCCGGCCGCTGACCCACGACCTGTTCCGGGATGTGCTGGAGGCACTCGACACCGGGCTGCAGACGGTGAACATCACCGGTCTGAGCGACGGGATCTTCTACGCCGAACTGGTGTTCAGCAACGGTGTGGAGGTCAGCGCGCGGCCTTCCGACTCGATCGCGCTCGCACTGCGGACCGGCACGCCGATCTACGCCCACGAGGACGTGATCGACGAGGCCGGGATGCCGATCCCCGACGAGCAGGAGGACCAGGTCGAGGCGTTCCGGGAGTTCCTGGACAACATCTCGCCCGAGGATTTCGGCCGACGCGCCGAGTAGCGTCTCCCGGGAGGCGCGCGGCGGGGTGGCCCCCGCCGTGTCCTTGACGTGTGCCCGGGTAGGACGCCCACGCGAAAACACGGCTGTGACCTGCGGGTTCGTCGCGGTCGTCACTGATAGATTGGGTTATCGGGTCAGGGGAGGGGGACTGTGGTGGCCACGGCCGGGGCCTTGGGGCGCCCTCGGGTCGGACCCGGTGCGGATCCGGGGCCCGCGCGACGCGCGCACTTGGCGACGCGCCGCGTGCCTTCGTTGACGCTGTCGGTCGGTCGTCCTACGGTCGGTGCAGTGGAACCCGCGGCGCACCCTTTCCCTGAGTGGACATCCCCTGTCGACACCGCCGTGGGACGAGGAGCCGGAGGTCGGCGTGGCGGTAGCGGGCGGCAAGCGGGAGACCCATGACAGGCGGTCCGCGCTGCGGCTAGCGGGGCAGCAGGGCCTACTGTGCGAAGAGGACGTGGTGGCGCTGCCGATGGACGTCGGGTACAGGGGCCCAGCGGCGTGTACCGCCGCAGGGATCACCTACCGTCAGCTCGACTACTGGGCCAGAACCGGCCTGGTCGAACCGAGCGTGCGCGCCGGAGCCAACAACGCCCCCCTGTACAGCCTCCCCGACATCCTGTTGCTGAAGGTCGCCAAGCGCCTTCTGGACACGGGGATCTCCCTCCAACAGATTCGCAACGCCGTCGATCATCTGCGTGGCAGGCCCGCCCCCGATCTGGCCAGCATCACGCTGATGAGCGACGGCGTCAGTGTCTACGAGTGCACCTCGCCCGACGAGGTCGTCGACCTCATGCAGCGCGGGCAGGGCATGTTCGGACTGGCCCTGGGCAACGTGTGGCGCGAACTGGAGGAGGCGCTGGGCGTGGTCCCGGCCGAGGAGCGCGCCGACCTGCCCGCCGCCCCGCCGCAGCCGGTGGATGAGCTGGCGCGCCGCCGCCGGGAGCGCCGCACGGGCTGAGTGGCCCCGCGGCGGAACCGGACTCGCGCCGCGAACGTCGGACCCGCGGCGAGGCATCCGGGTCGTGGGGGACGCGTGGCACGGAACGGGCTGCGTGACGGGGAACGCGAGCCGGGCGGAGGGGCCGTGGGGCTGCCGACGGGATCGGCCGGTCCGTCGTGGTCGGGGGCGCCCTCGTACTCACCGACCGGTGGCTCCCGTTCGAACCGGTCATGTTCGCCTTCGCTGGGCGGTCGGGAACACCTGCGGTTGAGGGGCCTGTGGACCGGGGGTCCAGTGGGGGCCGCCGGACACGCGAGACCCTGGCTCGGCTCCCGGCGCGGCTATCGAGTACCGTTTGGTCACAGCAGGGATGAAAACCGACATTCGCCCTGTCCGTACATTCACACACAGCGTCAACAGGCCGTCAATACCACGCGGGAGAGACCCCGACAGGGGCGCCGACGGGGCAATACTCCCCAGTAACCTCTCAGGCACCACGGACCGCGTGGAGGAGGCCGCTCTGAAGCCGGGCCGCGTCATGCCCGGTGACAGAGGGGGAGACCGTGAGGAACGCGCCGACCCGCTCGGCCCTGTCATCAGGAGGTCTCCGTGCCTGACCAGTCCACGCCAGACCCGACGCCGCACACGCCCGGCACCCCCGCGCGGGTCTTCGCCGACCGCCACATCGGGCCCACCCCCGCCGAAACCGCGGAGATGCTCAAGACCGTCGGCTACGGCTCCCCCCCC
>NZ_ANBC01000120.1 GCF_000341125.1 Nocardiopsis lucentensis DSM 44048
GGTCCGGGTCGCAGCGCGCCGCTCGACCTGCCCGAGGCGCTCGGTGAGGCCGAGGCCCTCGCCGAGCTGCGCGACCTGGCCGACCGCAACCAGGTGCGCACCTCGCTGATCGGCCTGGGGTACTACGACACCGTCACGCCGCCGGTCATCCTGCGCAACATCATGGAGAACCCGGCCTGGTACACGGCCTACACGCCCTACCAGCCCGAGATCTCCCAGGGCCGCCTGGAGGCCCTGCTCAACTTCCAGACCATGGTCTGCGACCTGACCGGCCTGCCCGTTTCCGGCGCCTCCCTGCTGGACGAGGCCACGGCCGCCGCCGAGGCCATGACGCTGGCCCGGCGCGCCTCCAAGAGCAAGGCGGACGTCTTCGTCGTCGACTCCGACGTCTTCCCCCAGACCCTCGACGTGCTGCGCACCCGCGCCGAGCCCCTGGGCATCGAGGTCGTCGTCGCCGACCTGTCCCGGGGCCTGCCCGACGGTGACGCCTTCGGCGTCCTGGTGCAGTACCCGGCCGCCAGCGGTGTCGTGCGCGACCCGGGCGAGATCGTCGCCGCCGCCCACGAGCGGGGCGCACTCGCGGTCGTGGCGGCCGACATCCTCGCGCTCACCCTGCTGCGCAGCCCCGGTGACCTGGGCGCCGACATCGCGGTGGGTTCCACCCAGCGCTTCGGCGTCCCCCTCGGCTTCGGCGGTCCGCACGCCGGGTACATGGCGGTCGGTGAGAAGCTGCGCCGCCAGCTGCCCGGCCGCCTGGTCGGTGTCTCGGTGGACGAGTCGGGCCGCCCCGCCTACCGACTCGCACTCCAGACCCGCGAGCAGCACATCCGGCGGGAGAAGGCCACGAGCAACATCTGCACCGCCCAGGTGCTGCTCGCCGTCATGGCCGGGATGTACGCCGTCTACCACGGGCCCGACGGTCTGCGCGCCATCGCCCGCCAGGTGCACACCCGCGCCGCCGCGCTCGCCGACGGCCTCACCGAGCGCGGCTTCGAGGTCGTGCACGGCGCCTTCTTCGACACCCTGCGCGTGCGCGTGCCCAGCTCCGCCGCCGTCGTCGAGCGCGCCCTGGAGGCCGGGTACAACCTCCTGGCCGTCGACCAGACCACGGTCGGCGTCTCGGTGGACGAGACCACCACCCCGGCCGACCTGGAAAGGGTGTTGGAAGCCTTCGGCGAGTTCGAGCGCGGCTCCTCCCGCGCCGGGCTGGCCGTCGACGAGAGCGCCGACCGGGTGCCCTCCGACCTGCGCCGGGGGGTGGACTACCTCACCCACCAGGTGTTCAACACCCACCGCAGCGAGACCTCCCTGCTGCGCTACATGCGCCGCCTGTCCGACCGCGACCTGGCTCTGGACCGCACGATGATCCCGCTGGGCTCGTGCACCATGAAGCTCAACGCCACCGCCGAGATGGAGGCCGTCACCTGGCCCGAGTTCGCGCGCCTACACCCCTTCGCGCCGCTGGACCAGGCGTCGGGCAGTGTGGCGCTGGTCCGCGACCTGGAGGCCTGGCTGGCCGAGGTGACCGGCTACGACGCGGTCTCCCTCCAGCCCAACGCCGGGTCCCAGGGTGAGCTCGCCGGTCTGCTGGCGATCCGCGGCTACCACCGCTCCCGGGGCGAGGCCCACCGCGACGTGTGCCTCATCCCCAGCTCCGCGCACGGCACCAACGCCGCCAGCGCCGTCATGGCCGGGATGCGTGTGGCCGTCGTGACCTGCGACTCCCATGGCAACATCGACCTGGACGACCTGCGCGCCAAGACCGAGAAGCACGCCGAGGACCTGGCGGCCATCATGGTCACCTACCCCTCCACCCACGGCGTGTACGAGGACACCGTCACCGAGGTGTGCCGCCTGGTCCACGAGGCGGGCGGCCAGGTGTACGTGGACGGGGCCAACCTCAACGCGCTGCTGGGCTGGGCCAAGCCCGGTGAGTTCGGGGCCGACGTCAGCCACCTGAACCTGCACAAGACCTTCTGCATCCCGCACGGCGGCGGCGGTCCCGGCGTCGGTCCGGTCGCGGTCCGCTCCCACCTGGCCGGTTTCCTGCCCAACCACCCGGGACAGCCCGAGGCGGGGCCGCACACGGGGGTGGGCCCGGTCTCGGCCGCGCCGTTCGGGTCGGCGGGCATCCTGCCGATCTCCTGGGCCTACATCAGGATGATGGGGGAGGACGGTCTGCGCGCGGCCACCGAGACCGCGGTGCTGTCGGCGAACTACCTGGCCAAGCGCCTGGAGTCGCATTACCCGGTGCTCTACACCGGTGCCAACGGCCTGGTGGCGCACGAGTGCATCATCGACATCCGCCCGCTCCAGAGGACCAGCGGGATCAGCAACGAGGACGTCGCCAAGCGGCTCATGGACTACGGGTTCCACGCGCCGACGATGTCGTTCCCGGTGGCGGGCACCCTGATGGTGGAGCCCACCGAGAGCGAGAACCTCGCCGAGCTGGAGCGGTTCGTCGAGGCGATGATCGCCATCCGCGGGGAGATCGACCGCGTGGCTTCGGGGGAGTGGGGCGCCGATGACAACCCGCTGCGGGGCGCCCCGCACACAGCCGAGGCGTTGACCGCCGACACGTGGGAGCGCGGCTACAGCCGGTCGGAGGCGGCCTACCCGCTGCCGTCGCTGCGCCAGGACAAGTACTGGCCGCCGGTCGGTCGGATCGACCAGGCCTACGGCGACCGCAACCTGGTCTGCTCCTGCCCGCCGCCGGAGGCGTTTGAGCTCTGATCCGGGCCCGAGCCAGGGGGCGCCGACTCCGCGTCGGCGCCCTTTTTCGGACATGTCGGAAATCTACGCCGTAAAGGTGGCGCCCAGTGGTGCCACGCGAAAAGAGGAGAAGCTCGAAACCCCGGCCGCTCCGGCGTTCGGTTCCGTCCGAGCCGCCCATCCCGCGCGTTACAGTGGCGGCGACACCGATGGTGCCCACCCCGCCGAGTGACCACCGACGCCCCCATGGAAAGCGGACCCCGCATGACCACCACGTCCGGTTCCCCCGCACACCCCGGTCCCGACGAACCCCCGGTGGACGGCCCCCGGCCGCAGGACCCTCTCGCCGTCGACCCGGCCGACGCCCAGACGACGGACGCCCCCTCCGCGCACGACGCCCCAGGCCTGTGCGAGCAGGCCCGAGACCTCGCGGAGAACGGTCACCTCAAACAGGCCGCCAAGCTCTACCAACAGGCCGTGGCCGCCAATCCGCC
>NZ_ANBC01000121.1 GCF_000341125.1 Nocardiopsis lucentensis DSM 44048
CCCGCGCGCCGCCTACCACCTGGCCCTGTCCCTGGAACAGGAGGGCGCGTGGGAGGAGGCCGCACGCGTCTGGCGGCGCCTGTTGGAGCTGGGCGGGCCCGCCTACACCGCCGTCGCCCACTACGGTCTGGCCCGTGACGCCGAGGAACGGGGCGAGACCGACCGGGCTGAGGCGCACTGGGAGGCCGCGCTCGACCTTCCGGCCGACCCGGGGTCGCTGGGCCCCCTACACTCGGACACCGTCGTCGAGGCCGCGCGCGACCTGGCCGGACGGCTGCTGGAGCGGGGGCGGCCTGAAGCCGCCAAGGCCGCGGTGGAACGAGGGCTGGCGGTCGCCGACACCCCGGAGCTGCGGCTGCTGCGCGCCGCGGCCCACCTGGAGCACGCCATCGCCGATCTGGGATCGGTGGTCGCTCCGGAGCCGGACGCCGACGGGGCCGCGCGGACGGAGCCGGCGACCTCCGGCGCCGCCGTCGAACTCCTGGCGGGGCTGCTCGCCCTGCGCGGGGAACCGGACGCGGCCGAGCGCGTCTGGCGGTCCGGCCTGGCGGCCCGTGACCCCGAGGCCGCCGAGCAGGTGCGCCGCCGTACGCGGCGGGGGTTCGCGTCCGCCCCCGAGGAGGACGCGAACGGGGCCGCGGCGCTCCCGTGGTGGGAACCCTATCTGGAGGAGGCGGCGGTCACCTCCAGCACGCCGGTGCTGGCGGGGGAGCTGTTCGCGGTCGTGACCCGGATGCACGCGCTGCTCGCCGTCCCCCTGGTGGAGGGCGAGGCCCGCCCCTCCGCACTGCGGACCGTCATGGAGCAGGCCCTGCGTACGCCGGGTGACACGGTGTGGGGGGCCGATGTGCACGCCGACTTCCGGCGTCGACTGCACGAGGCGATGGGGGAGGACCCGCTGCCCGAGGGGTGGCCGGAGCACGGGCCGGGCGACGGTTTCTGAACGGGCCGGCGAGAGCCCCGGGGCGGGAGTTCCCGAGGTCAGGCCGCCACGTGGACGACATCGGGGCGGTGCGGGGCGACGGACTGGCCGCCGGGCAGCAGCTCCCCGGTGTCCTCGAACAGGACGACACCGTTGCAGAGCAGGCTCCATCCCTGCTCGGGGTGGCTGGCGATCACTCGCGCCGCCTCACGGTCGGTGTCCTCGTAGGACGGGCAGGCGGGTTCGTGGCTGCACGTGAACATGGAAGGCCTTTCGGTCCAGAACGCTCGGCGTTGAGCTGACGCCAAGAGTAGTGGCTGACATCACATGTTGCTGCGGTTTGAGGCGAAACCTTCTCGCCTCTGTGCTCTGACTGTGAGATACCCGCTGGTGGCGTGGAAGTTCTGGCCGACTGTGGACAGATTCGGGGTGGGCGCGCCGCCGGGGTCGCACATCGCTCAGTACCCTCCGCGCGTCCTGCGGGCCGCGGGGCGGCCACGCATGCCCGCTCCGGCCAGACCGCCGTGTTGGAAGGCTCGGACGAGTTCGCCGCCGAGGTTGACCCCGGCGCCCAGGGCGAGGCCGACCATGACCGCCTCGACGATGCTGAGCAGTCCCGAGACCACCGTCCCCTGGGTGATCTGGATCAGTCCCCGGTACAGGATGCTGCCGGGCAGCAGGGGGGCGATGGAGGGGATGAGGTAGGGCAGGACCGGTCTGCGGGTACGCCGGGCGAGCCAGTGGCCGAAGACGCCCACGGCGATCGCGCCCGCGACGGTGCCCACGACCGGGGGGACCTCCAGGGTGGCGCGCAGACCGGCGTAGATCACCCAGATCAGCACGCCCAGGACGCCGATCGGGGGGAGCAGCTGTGGTGGGACCGCCAGGGAGATCGCGAAGGCCATCGCGATCCCCGCGGCGCCGAGGAGCACCGGGACCTCCAGGGAGGTGCCCGCCGAGGGCAGTGAGTCGAGGTTGACGTGTACGCCCAGGCGGATGGCGGTGTAGGCGACCGCGGCCACGCCGGACACGATCGCGCCCAGGATGAAGAAGGTCTCCAGGAGCCGGGCGGCCGCGGACACGTAGAAGCCGCTGATGCCGTCCTGGAGGCTGGACACCAGGGGACGTCCGGGGAGCAGGGCCATGATGTTCCCGGTGATGATGGCGCTGGCCTGGAGGCCGAGGTCCATCTCGGAGCTGATCCACAAGAGCCCGAGGCCGATGGTGGCGGCCACCACAGCGGCGGCCGCCATCTGGTAGAACTCGGCGACGCCGCGCCGGGCCAGGAAGACGGCGGTGCGGTCGCCCAGGACGGTGGCGAGGAAGGCCGCGGCCGCCACGATGACGCCGCCGCCCATCATCACACTGGCGCTGGAGGCGATGAGGCCGAAGCCGACCGCGATCATCCAGTTGGGGTAGGGCATGCGGGCGCGGCGGATCCGGTCGAGGCGGGTGGCGGCCTCCTCCAGGTCCAGCAGGCCGAGCGCGGCCTCCTGCACGAGGGTGTGCAGTTCGCCGACGCGGAAGTAGTCGAGGGTGCGCCGGCGGACGACGCGTTCACCGGTGACGGGCGGCTGGTCGCCTCCGGGGTGGGTGGAGAGGGTGATCGTGGTGAAGGTGACCGACACCTCCGCCCGTGGCAGGTCGAAGGCGACGGACAGGCTGAGCATGGCCTCGCTGACGGCCTCGGTGCCCTCGCCGCTGGCGAGCATGAGCTCGCCGACGCGCAGCACGGTGTCGATGGCCCGTGCGTCGGGGAGCTGGTCCTCCTCATCCAGGCCGTCGGGGGTGAGCTCACGCTCGTGGGCCGCCCGCCAGTCGCGCATCCTGCTCAGCAGGCGGTCCTCACTGGGTGCCACGGGCCGCTCTCGTTTGCTGGGCATGTCAGTCCTCCCCTCGCGTTCCGCCTGGTCCCGTCGTGGCCGGCGTGTCGTTCCAACGCACAGGAGACGCCGTCGTGCGGTTCGGGGTTCGCCTGGTCGGATGGTGCGCGCCGGTGAGGTCGGTCACCGGATCATCCTTCCAGGACGCGGGGGCCGCTGACAGCGACGCGCCGCGTCCCGCCGGTGCTCAGCGGGGTGGTTCGGGTTCTCCGGGGCGGACCAGGCCGGTCTCGTAGGCGTGGACGACCGCCTGGACGCGGTCGCGCAGCCCCAGTTTGGTGAGGAGGTTGCGTACGTGGGACTTCACGGTGGTCTCGCCCAGGAACAGGTGGGCGGCGATCTCGGCGTTGGACCAGCCGCGGGCGACCAGGCGCAGGACCTCGTGTTCGCGGGCGGTGAGGGGGTCGTCGGGGGCGGGTGTGGTGCCGGGGGCGGTGGGAAGGTGGGGCGCCCAGCGGCGCAGGAGCCGGTCGAGGACGGTGGGCGTGATGACGGCGCCGCCGTCGGCCACGACGTCGACGGCCGCGAGGAGTTCGGCGGGCGGGGCGTCCTTGAGCAGGAATCCGGCGGCGCCCGCGCGCAGGACGCCGACGGCGTACTCGTCGAGGTCGAAGGTGGTCAGGGCCAGGACGCGCACGCCGTGTCCGTGCCGTCCGGCCCACTCGGTGATCCGGCCGGTGGCCTCGATGCCGTCCATACCGGGCATGCGCACGTCCATGAGGACGACGTCGGGGAGGAGCCGGCGGGTGGCGTCGACGGCCTCGCGGCCGTCGGAGGCCTCACCCACGACGGAGAGGTGGCCGGCGGATTCCAGGATCATCCGGAAGCCGGAGCGCACGAGCGGTTGGTCGTCGACGAGCAGCACTGAGACGGGCACGGGCTTGATTGTGCCGTAGACGGGGTGATGGCGGTGCCCGAGGCGACTACCGCCTAGCGGGTGGGCAGGGGTGGTGGGGTCCCGCCGAACTCGGGGCAGATCGCCTGGTGTTCGCACCAGCCGCAGAGTTTGCTGCGCTTGGGTTGCCACACGCCGGTGCGTCCGGCCTCCTCGATCCGCTCCCAGATGTGGCCGATCTCCGCCTCGGCGGCGCGGAGTTCGTCCTCGGTGGGGTCGTACCAGCGGACGGCGCCGTCGCCGCCGAGGTAGACGAGCTGGAGTCGGGCGGGGACGACGCCGAGGTCGCGCCAGATCATGACGGCGTAGAAGAAGATCTGGAAGCGGGCCTTGTCCTCGAAGCGGGGGTGGGGTGACTTGCCGGTCTTGTAGTCGACGATCCTGATCTGTCCGCCCGGGGCGACGTCGAGGCGGTCGACGTAGCCGCGCAGGCGTAGGCCGGTGGGCAGGGCGACGTCCAGGCGCATCTCGCGGTCGCGGGGTTCGAGGGTGGTGGGGTTCTCCAGGTCGAAGTAACGGGTGACGAGTGCGCGGGCGGACTCCAGCCAGGCGTCGCGTTCGGTGTCGTCGGCGAAGAGGTCCTCGACCTCGGGCCGTTTGGTGCGCAGCTGTTCCCACTGGGGGTCGACGAGGCCGACGGCGGTGCGGGGGGTGCGGGTCTCGGCGGGGAGCTCGTAGAGGCGTTCCAGGCAGGCGTGGACCAGGGTGCCGCGCAGGGCCGCGGAACTGGGGGGCTCGGGGAGTTTGTCGATGGTCCGGAACCGGAACAGCAGCGGGCACTGGAGGAAGTCGGAGGCTCGCGAGGGGGAGAGGGCGGATGGGAGCGGCGCGGTGGTCATGGGATCGAGCCTATGAGAGGGGCGGGGGCCTTGGGGCGGGGGGGGGCGACCTNGCGACCTCCGCGGCCGGTACGCCTAGTCTGGGTGCGTGACCAATGGCAGTGACGATTCCAGGCCCGGATCCGGCGGGCGTTCGACGAGGCCGGGGCTCCTGCTCGGCCGTCCCTTCGGTATCCCGGTGTACGTGACCTCCTCGTGGGTGATCGTGGCGGTGTTGATCACGCTGGTCTACGGCGGGATCGTGCAGAACCGGTTGGCGTTGGGCCCGACGGCGTACCTGTTGGCGTTCGTGTTCGCGATCCTGTTGTACGCCTCGGTGTTGGTGCACGAGTTGGCGCATTCGGTGGTGGCCCGGGGGTTCGGGCTGCCCGTGCGGCGCATCGTGTTGTACGTGTTGGGCGGGGTCTCGGAGATCGAGCGTGAGGCGCCCACGCCGGGGCGGGAGTTCTGGATCGCGTTCGCCGGGCCGCTGTTGTCGCTGGTGTTGGCGGCGGGGGCGTATGTGTTGGCGTCGGTGGCCGATCCGTTCAGTGTGACGGGGGAGCTGCTGTTCCAGCTGTGGGTGGCGAACCTGCTGGTGGGGGTGTTCAACCTGTTGCCGGGGCTGCCGTTGGACGGTGGGCGGCTGCTGAGGGCGGGCGTGTGGAAGGTGACGGGGCGGGCGTTCACGGGCAGTGTGGTGGCGGCGTGGGGCGGCCGGGTGCTGGCCCTGGTGGTCGTGGCCCTGCCGTTCCTGTTCGCGTGGTCGGCTGGCGGGCGGCCCAGCCCGTGGGCGATCGTGTGGGGCCTGGTGTTGGGCGGTTTCATGTGGATGGGGTCGACGGAGGCGCTGTCGAGTGCCCGGGTGCGTGAGCGGGTTCCGGGGCTGCGGGCGCGGGGGTTGGCGCGGCCCGCGGTGACGGTGGTGGCGGACACGCCGCTGGCGGAGGCCGAGCGTCGGGCGGGGGAGTCGGGCGCTGAGGCGATCGTGGTGGTGGATGCCGGGGGTGTTCCGGTGTCGGTCGTGCATCCGGCGGCTGCCGAGGCGATCGGGGAGGGGCGCCGGGCGTGGGTGCCGGTGTCGAGTGTGTCGCGGGCGCTGACGCGGCATTCGGTGGTGTCGGCGGAGTTGGAGGGTGAGGAGCTCCTCGGCGTTTTGACGAGTCATCCGTTGCCCGAGTACCTGGTAGTGGGTGAGGACGGGGGCGTGTTCGGGGTGTTGCGGTCCGTGGACGTCAACGCGGCGATGACGGGTGACGACTGAGGTTCCGGCCGGGGGCTGGGGCCGTGGGTCCTGTCCTTCGGGGCGGCCACCCGCGGGGGTTCGGCGTCCGGGCGCCGCGGGGTTCTGTACGACGGGGTGCGCCGCTGGCGGGGAACGGGCGACAGGCGCGGCGGGGGAGGAGGGATCCCTGCCCTCGGGGCGCTCGGACACGGGCCGAAGCGACACGGAAGGCCCAGAGCGAACACGGTTCGGGCGCCGGCGGGGTTCTGGTGGAGGAGGCTGTGCCGTGGGCGTCCGCTGAGGGTGGTGGCGGGCGACGAAGTGGGCGGCGCCGCGCGGAGACGAAGCGGCGGGCCCGCAACGGGCACGGCCTAGCGGTGGGCGCCCTGGGGCCACAGGACGGACACGGGGCGGAAGCGTTCGCGGGCGTAGGCGACGACGTCGGCCGTGCCTCCGGGGCCGCGGGCGGGTTGGCCGTCCCAGACGGCGATGAGTTGGTCGCAGCGGTCGACCAGCGCCCTGCCCGCCGCCATGTGCGCCTGGGGGGTGGAGGCGGCGTTGGGGAGGGTGTGGACGAGGACGGCCTGTCCGAGCAGACGGTCGTAGGCGCTGTGGTGTTCGGCGGGCAGGGCCGCACGGTAGTCGCGGGCGGGGACGATCACCTCCAGGGGGGCGCCCGAGGCGATGACGGCTTCGGCGAAGAGGGTGTCGGCGCCGTCGGCCAGGCAGGACACCCCGGTCATCGTGCAGCCGTGGGGTTCCAGGTGGGTGGTGATGAGGTCGGCGACGCGTTCGCTGACGTCGGGGGGCAGTGCGCGGTGTCCGGTGATGCCGATGCGGATCACGAAACCTCCCTACTGGTCGTTGTGCGCCTATCTACCCAGTGGCGGACAGGTCGGTCATGAGTGAGGCGAGTCGGTCGTCGAGGGCGTCGACGCAGTTCGCGTGGGGGCCCCGGTAGCGGCGTCGGAAGGAGCGGACGCGGCCGATGACGCGTTCGGAGTTGAAGCGCACGCCTGTGGTGAGCGCGTCCTGGGCGAGTCGGAAGGCCTCGTCGACGTCTCCGGCCTCGGCGTGGGCGGAGGCGAGTTCGACCTGGAGGACGGCGGACTGTTTGGCGCTGGGTGAGGTGGGGCCGAAGGCTTCGGCGAAGGCGGCGCGGGCGTTGTGCGGTTGGCGCAGGCGTACGCCGACCAGGGCGCGGTAGCCGGCGACCTTGGCCTCGTCGAAGGCGAACACCCAGGGCCAGGGCGGGTCGCTGTTGCCGGGGCGGGCGACTTCGCGGTCGGCCTGGCCGAGGGAGTGGACGGCGGCGTGGGCGTCGCCGGTGCCCGCGTGGGCGAGGGCGGCCACGCAGTTGAGCCAGGCGCGGGCGGTGGGGTGTGCGGCGGGTCCGAGGACGTGTTCGGCTTCGCGGACGAGTCCGAGGCCGAGTTCGGGATCTTCGGCGGTGTCGATCTCGAATGCGGCGAGTGAGCCGAGCATGTAGACGTCGAGCAGGCGCATGCCCGCCTGGCGGGCGCGGACGACGGCGGTGCGGTAGTGCATGCGTGCGGAGCCCATGTCGCCTTGGTCGGCGTGGAGCCATCCGGCGAATCCGCGGGCTTCGCTGGCGGCGGCGCTGAGTTCGGTGAAGAAGGGTGTACCGCGCGAGTTCGTGAGCATGTGCTCGGACAGATGCACGTGCGCCACCGCGCTGGGCAGGAGGTGGCGGGCGGAGGAGGTAGCGTCCATGCGGCGCTGTCCGCCGGTGATCGACCGCAGCGCGGGGGCGGTGGTCTCGTTGACGGCGTGCTCCTCGCCGTTGCGGACCGGGGGGTGGGGCACGGTGGTGATGAGGGCGCCGGCGGCGACCGCGCGTCCGAAGTCGCGGCGTTTCGTACCGTCCACTCCCTTCGGTGCGGGGCCGTCCCGTGGCGGGGTGCCGGTGAAGCGGATCAGGTGCAGGGGGATCGCCAGTCGGCGGGCGAGGTCCTGGACCTGGGTGACGGTGAGGGCCTGTTGGCCGTTGATCACGCGTGAGACCCAGCTTTGGGAGTAGTCGACCGCGCGGGCGAGGTCGCCCTGTGACCATCCGCGTGCTTCGCGCACGCCCTCGATGACCGTCGCCATGTCGCAGGTGGCCAGTGCGGCCGCGATGCGCGGTCGGGTCCACAGGTCCGGTGGGAGATCGCCGTCTGGTTGGGGCATGAGCCTAGGTTAGGGATTCGTGTGGTGCTCGGGGGCTATGTGCGAGAAAGAAAGGGGCATGCGGGATACGCATAGGCGCGCTCGGTCACTCTCCGGATACGGCAGAGTGGCAGGGGTTGCCGGTGGATGCCGGAGTACCTGGGAGGGAGGCCCTGTGACCGTTGAGACCCCATCGGCGGGTAGCCCGAGTCTGGCCGCGTACGGGCGCGGGGGAGATGTCGGACCCGAGTGCGTCGGGTCTGCCGGAGTCGCTCCGACACCCGAGGCGGGTGGTCGGGTGGACCCGGCCTGTCGTGCTTTGCACGGGTTGGCCGCGGAGTTGCGTTCGCGGGGGGTGGAGGTTCGTGAGGACGGGGTGTTCGGCTCCGTTGACGCGGGTCCGGCCTCACGTCCGCAGCGCGCGTTGCTGCGCCCGCATCGCGGCGGCCTGTGGTGGTGGATGCGCTGGCCCCTCCAGGAGGGGGTGTCGTCGGCGCTGGCGGGCGTTCCGCTCTCGCCGGTCACCTGTACTTCCGAGGCCGCGCGGCGGATCGCGGGCGCGCTGGCGGCATCGGTGGGCGAACCCTGAACACGCGCGGGGGTCGTCCCCCGCGCTTTTGCGGGCGTGTGCCGTGTCCACGCCCGGTGAGCGGGTGGGGTCTGGGCTTCCCCGAAACCCAGTCTCCCTCTGCACGGGGCTCTGTCCTGCCCTGCCCGCTCGCCCCGTACGGCCATGAGAAGGCCGGGGCGCTCCCCTGACTCACCGCCCCTCCGTCCCTTTCGGTGAGTTGAGTTTCCCGGCTCCGGTGCCTGGTCGTCGACCGGGCACCGGCTGGTCGTCGGTGTCGGGGCGCTTTCTGTGGACGCCGCTCGTCGCGCGGCGGGGGAGGTGTTCGCGGGACACGCCCTCAGGGCCGGTGCGGACGACGCGTCCTCGTGCGGCGCGGTAGACGCCGGGGGTCACGCCGTAGTAGCGGGTGAACCACCGGGTCAGGTGGCTCTGGTCGGCGAAGCCCGCGTGCGCGGCGGCTTCGGCCAGGGGCGCTCCGGCGGTGATGAGCGTCCGGGCCCTTCTGAGCCGGAGCTGGCGTCGGTAGTCGCCGGGGGCCATGCCCTCCACGGCGCGGAAGGCGCGGTGGACGGTGTAGCGGCTGCGTCCGACCGCGTCGGCCAGGTCGTCGGTGTCCAGGTCCTCGGTGAGGCGTTCGTGCAGGATCGAACGGACGTGCCGGGCCACCCGGCGGGCGTCGTGGCTGGAGACCGGGGTCGTCGGTGACGGGGTCGCTGCTCCGCCTCGAACCATCGAGAGCACGGCGGCGTGGAGGGCCTCGTCGGTGTCCAGGCGGGGTGCGCCGCTGGTGAGGACGGTGTGGAGGCGGCGTAGCGCCGCGGCCAGGTCTGGGGCGTCCACCACGGGTTCGGGAAAGAGGGGGAGCGCCCCGGGGGTGCCGGTGGCGTCGGAGAGCACCGAGCGCACCAGGTCGGGGCCGATGTGGATGATGCGGTAGGTGAATCCCGGTTCGGCGCCCGCGTGTCCGTCGTGGGGCTCGTCGGGGTTGAGGGCGAGGACCATCCCGGGTGTGCTGGTGTGCGCGCCGCCTCGGCAGTGGAAGGCCTGGAGGCCTGATTCGGTCACGCCGAAGGAGTAGGTGTCGTGGCTGTGGCGGTGGTAGGCGTGGCTGGTGAAGTGGGCGTGCATGGCCTCCAGCGGCCGGTCGGGGGAACGCCAGTAGCGGGTCCAGTCCTCGTTCACGGGTCCATTGTCCCTCAGGGGCACGCGCGCCGTAGGCGTCTGTCGGGGGCGGCCCGTCCGCGGGCCTCCCCTTCGCGGCGCGCACGAGCGTTCAAGACCGCCGCCCCCTCCGCCCGGGATGGTCGGGGCATGCGTTTCGACACCAAGATCGCCGTGGCCGTCCGGGAGGACCTGGCCGTGTGGCAGAAGCTCAACGTGACCGCGTTCCTCAGCAGCGGGGTCGCCGGCGCTCACCGGGAGGTGGTGGGGGAGCCGTACGAGGACGCCTCGGGACGGACCTACCTGCCGATGTTCCGTGAGCCGGTCATGGTCTTCACCGCCGACTCCCCCGCGTTGGCGCGCACGCTCGACCGGGCGCGTTCGCGGGACCTGGCCACGGCCCTGTACACGGACGGGTTGTTCAAGACGGGCAACGACGACGACAACCGGGCGGCGGTGCGCGCGGTGCCCACGGAGGGGCTGGATCTGGTGGGTGTGGCCGTCTACGGTCCCCGCCGGGCGGTGGACAAGGTGGTCAAGGGGTTGCGGTTGCATCCGTGACCGCGTGTCCCGGGCCGTGCGGGTGCGCCGCGCGGCCCGGGGCGGGGGAGGGTCAGGACGCGTTGTGCCCGTCGTCGGCGGCGGCCAGGGCGGCGCCGACGATCCCCGCCGTGTTCAGCAGGGCGGCGGGGACGGCGGGGGGGGGGATGTCCAGCAGGGGGAGGAACCGGTCGGCCTTGCGGCTCACCCCGCCGCCGACCACGATGAGGTCCGGCCACAGCAGGTCCTCGACCACCCGGTAGTAGCGGTTGAGCCGCTGGTGCGCCCACTCCTCGTAGGTCAGACCGTCGCGTTTGCGCGCGGCTGAGGAGGCGCGGGTCTCGGCGTCGTGGCCGTCGACCTCGAGGTGGCCGAACTCGGTGTTGGGCACCAGGCGGCCGTCGACCACCAGGGCGGTGCCGATCCCGGTGCCCAGCGTGGTGAGGAGGACGACGCCGGGTACGTCCTTGGCGGCGCCGAAGCGGGTCTCGGCGACGGCGGCGGCGTCGGCGTCGTTGAGGACCCGGACCGGGCGGCCAGTGGCCTTGGTGAACAGGGCTCGGGCGTCGGTGTCGATCCAGGCGTCGTCGAGGTTGGCGGCGGTGCGGATGACGCCGTTCTGGACGATTCCGGGGAAGGTGACGCCGAGGGGCCCGTCGGCGGCCTCGGGGAAGTGGGCGGCGATCTGCCTCACCACTTCGGCCATCTGCTCTGGTGTGTGGTGCTCGGGTGTGGAGAACTTCAGGCGTTCGGCGGTGAACTCCCCCGTCGTCAGGTCGACGGGTGCGCCCTTGATGCCGCTGCCGCCGATGTCGATTCCCAAGCCGATCGGCTGTGCCATGTGCTGTGGTCTTTCGTGGTGTCGTGTTCGTGCGCGGTCACTGGTCTGGACCAGTGAAGCAGATGCTGCCCTTATCCGGCGCGCCGGGGAACCCCGGCGGCGGAGTGGTTCGGCGTGGTCGGGTCGGTGCCGGGGTGCCGATACGCTGGGCGACTGCCCGACCAAACGCGACGTGGGAAGACGAGAGCGACGTTGACCGGTATCCATGGCCGCCGCGGCCCCTTCACCGACGGCGACACCGTGCAGCTGACCGACCCCAAGGGTCGTATGCACACGATCACGCTGACCGAGGGTGGCGCCTTCCACTCGCACAAGGGCAAGGTCGACCACGCCGACCTCATCGGGCGGCCCGAGGGCAGTGTGGTGCGCTCCAACACCGGTACGGCGTACGTGGCGTTGCGTCCGCTGCTGATCGACTACACGCTGTCGATGAAGCGCGGGGCGACGATCGTCTACCCCAAGGACGCCGCGCAGGTGCTGGTGGAGGCGGACATCTTCCCGGGCGCCCGTGTGGTGGAGGCCGGGGCCGGTTCGGGCGCCATGTCGAACTGGTTGCTGCGCGCGGTCGGTGAGCACGGGATGGTGCACTCCTACGAGCGTCGTGCCGACTTCGCCGAGATCGCTCGTAAGAACGTCGAACGCTTCCACGGCGGGCCGCACCCGGCGTGGCGGCTGACCGTCGGCGATCTGGTCGAGTCGTTGGACGAGACGGACGTGGACCGGGTCTTCCTGGACATGTTGGCGCCGTGGGAGTGCCTGGACGCGGTGGCGGGGGCGCTGATCCCGGGTGGTCTGGTGTGCTGCTACGTGGCCACCACCACGCAGTTGTCGCGGGTGGTGGAGGAGCTGCGTGAGGACGCCCGGTTCTACGAGCCGCGGTCGTGGGAGACCATGCTGCGCACCTGGCATGTGGAGGGTCTGGCGGTGCGTCCGGACCACCGGATGATCGGCCACACCGGGTTCCTGGTGACGGCGCGGCGCCTGGCCGACGGCGCGGAGGCGCCCGAACGGCGCCGCCGTCCGGCCAAGGGCGCCTACGGCAAGGACTACGAGGCGGCCCGCGCGGCCGGGCGGGCGCCCGCGGCGGGGTCCGCTGACACGGCGGGGTCGGCCGACAC
>NZ_ANBC01000122.1:0-910 GCF_000341125.1 Nocardiopsis lucentensis DSM 44048
GCGGCGGCCGGGCGGCGCCGGGTTCGTCACGGGCCCGTCGGCGCGTCCAGGGGGCGCGCGGGCGGGCCCGTTCGCGTGTGGAGGGGGTCCGGCGGCCCCGGCGGCGTGTGCCGGGAGCCTCCGAAGGGCTGGTGAAGTCGTGGTCTCCGGTCGACACGGAGGTTACTTTCTCATTACGTCGGGTCATCCGCTACCACTGTGACCTGGTCATACGCAAGGTCGATAAATGAGGCCTTCGACACTCCCCGAACGTGGGAGGTTAGGAAATGGGCAGGGGTAGGTAGGCTCCCGAGTAGTCGTCCTTCTCATAGGGAGGTGGCGGACGTGGCCGAGCGCGACGACGAGCGTCAGAGCGACCAGGACCGTGAAGTCGCTGAACTCACGGCCCAGGTCTCCTACATGGAAAAGGAACTCAGCGTGGTTCGGCGTAAGCTCGCTGATTCGCCCCGACATGTACGCCTGCTTGAGGAACGGTTGAGGGAGGCTCAGGCCAACCTCGCCGCGGCCAATGGCCAGAACGAACGACTCGTCTCCACACTCAAGGAGGCCCGGGAGCAGATCGTCGCTCTGAAGGAGGAGGTCGACCGGTTGGCCCAGCCGCCGTCCGGTTTCGGCGTCTACCTGGGCTCGCGTGAGGACGAGACGGTCGAGATCTTCACCAACGGCCGCAAGATGCGGGTCAACGTGAGCCCCTCGGTGGACCTGGACGCGTTGCGCCCGGGCCAGGAGGTCATGCTCAACGAGGCGTTCAACGTCGTCGAGGTGGAGTCCTTCGAGACCGTCGGCGAGGTCGTCATGCTCAAGGAGCTGTTGGATGACGGCGAACGAGCTCTGGTGATCTCGCACCACGATGAGGAGCGAATCGTCCGGCTGGCGGACCCGTTGCGTGACGAGCCGGGGCGGCCGGGGG
>NZ_ANBC01000122.1:915-11010 GCF_000341125.1 Nocardiopsis lucentensis DSM 44048
CCGCGGTCGGGGTACGTGTACGAGCGGATCCCCAAGTCGGAGGTCGAGGAGCTCATCCTCGAGGAGGTCCCGGACATCGCCTACACCGACATCGGTGGGTTGTCGGGGCAGATCGAGATGATCCGCGACGCGGTCGAGTTGCCCTACCTGTACAAGGATCTGTTCTACGAGCACCAGCTGCGGCCGCCCAAGGGCGTGCTGCTGTACGGGCCGCCCGGATGCGGTAAGACGCTCATCGCCAAGGCGGTGGCCAACTCGCTGGCCAAACAGGTGGCCGAGCGGACCGGTCGCGACGTCGGCAAGAGTTTCTTCCTCAACATCAAGGGCCCGGAGCTGCTCAACAAGTACGTGGGTGAGACCGAGCGGCACATCCGCCTGGTCTTCCAGCGTGCGAGGGAGAAGGCCTCCGAGGGCACGCCGGTGATCGTGTTCTTCGACGAGATGGACTCGATCTTCCGGACGCGTGGTTCGGGTGTGTCCTCCGACGTGGAGAACACGATCGTGCCGCAGCTGCTGAGTGAGATCGACGGTGTCGAGGGGCTGGAGAACGTCATCGTCATCGGCGCCTCCAACCGCGAGGACATGATCGACCCGGCGATCCTGCGGCCCGGCCGACTGGACGTCAAGATCAAGATCGAGCGGCCCGACGCGGAGGCGGCCCGCGACATCTTCGGCAAGTACATCACTGCGGACCTGCCGCTGCACGACGAGGACATGGCCGAGCACGGCGGTTCGGCCAAGGCCACGGTGGACGCGATGATCCAGCGGGTCGTGGAGCGGATGTACACCGAGGGTGAGGAGAACCGGTTCCTGGAGGTCACCTACGCCAACGGGGACAAGGAGGTCCTGTACTTCAAGGACTTCAACTCCGGCGCGATGATCGAGAACATCGTCTCCAGGGCCAAGAAGATGGCCATCAAGGACTTCATCGACAACAAGTCCAAGGGCATCCGGGTGTCGCACCTGATGCAGGCCTGCGTCGACGAGTTCAGCGAGAACGAGGACCTGCCCAACACGACCAACCCCGATGACTGGGCTCGGATCTCCGGTAAGAAGGGTGAGCGGATCGTCTACATCCGCACCCTGGTGACCGGCAAGAAGGGCGCGGACTCCGGGCGGAGCATCGACACGGTGCCCAACACGGGCCAGTACCTGTAACAACGCGTCCCCGGGACGTGTGGCGGGGCCGACCGGATCTTCCGGTCGGCCCCTCTTTTTCGTCGGTCCGCCCTAGCGGCGCGGTGCGGCTCGGTCGTCTTCCGCCGACGTCGTCTGCGGCCAGTGCAGGTCGAAGGCGGGGCGGTCGCTGCGCACACGTGGCAGGGAGGCGAAGTTGTGGCGGGGCGGCGGGCACGTGGTCGCCCACTCCAGGGAGTTGCCGTGTCCCCACGGGTCGTCGCTGTCCACGCGCTCCGAGTGTCGGGCGGAGTACCACACGTTGTGGAGGAACAGCAGGGTCGAGGCTCCCAGGAGGAAGGAGCCGACGCTGGACAGGATGTGCATCCAGGTGAATCCGTCGGTGGGCAGGTAGTCGGCGTAGCGGCGCGGCATCCCCCGCACCCCCAGGTAGTGCTGGATCGCGAAGGTCATGTGGAAGCTCAGGAACAGGACCACGAAGTGCCATCTGCCGATCGTCTCGTTGAGTCTGTGGCCGGTGAACTTGGGCCACCAGAAGTAGAACCCGGCGAACATGGCGAACACGACCGTGCCGAAGAGCACGTAGTGGAAGTGGCCCACGACGAAGTAGGTGTCGGTGACGTGGAAGTCCAGCGGGGGTGAGGCGAGGACCACCCCGGTGAGTCCACCGAACAGGAACGTCGACAGGAAACCGATCGCGAACAGCATGGGCGCGGGGAAGGTGAGCTGTCCGCGCCACATCGTCCCGATCCAGTTGAAGAACTTGATGCCGGTGGGCACGGCGATGAGGAAGGACAGGAAGGAGAAGAAGGGCAGCAGCACCGCGCCGGTGGCGAACATGTGATGCGCCCACACCGTCATCGACAGCACCGTGATGGCCACGGTCGCCGCCACCATGCTCTTGTAACCGAAGACCGGTTTGCGGGAGAACACCGGAATGACCTCGGTGATGATGCCGAAGAACGGCAGCGCCACGATGTAGACCTCGGGGTGGCCGAAGAACCAGAACAGGTGCTGCCACAGGATCGCTCCGCCGTGCTGTGGGTCGTACACGTGGGTGCCGACGATCCGGTCGGCCGCCAGAGCGCTCAGCGCCGCGGTGAGCACCGGGAACGCGAGCAGGACCATCACCGAGGTGAGCAGGATGTTCCAGGTGAAGATGGGCATCCGGAACATGGTCATCCCGGGTGCGCGCATGATCAGGATCGTGGCCATGAAGTTGACCGAGGCCAGGATCGTGCCCAGGCCGCTGACGAGGAGTCCCATCACCCACAGGTCGCCGCCCAGGCCCGGTGAGCTCACGGAGTCCGACAGCGGGGTGTAGGCGAACCAGCCGAAACTCGCCGCGCCTCCCCTCGTGAGGAAGCCGCCCATGACGATCAGGCCGCCGAACAGGAACAGCCAGAAACCGAGCATGTTCAGCCGGGGGAAGGCCACGTCCGGGGCGCCGATCTGCAGGGGCACCAGCACGTTGCCGAAGCCGACGAAGAGCGGTGTCGCGAACAGCAGCATCATCACGGTGCCGTGCACGGTGAACAGTTGGTTGTACTGGTCGGTGGTGACGATCTGCATGCCCGGCCACAGGAGTTCGGCTCGGATGAGCATCGCCATGACCCCCGCGGCGACGAAGAAGCCGAAGGAGGCGGCGATGTAGAGGTAGCCGACCACCTTGTGGTCGGTCGAGGACAGCCACGGGGTGACGAGCCCGCCCGGAGGTCGGGAGCCCACCGTGGCCGCTGATGCGCTGGGCTCCGTTCCCTCACGGGGCTGTGTCACCGGGACTCCTCTGGGTGGCGGGTTCGGTGGACCACTTTAGGTCATGGAATAATTACTCTCAGCGTCCATCGTGTCGGTGTCCCGGATCGCCGGGCCGGAGGGGGTTGCGGCTCCGCGCGGGACCGCCCCCGCGTCGACACGAAGCGGGAAACGCCCGAGAATGACGGCACTTGGGCCACAATTGGCGCGGAAGCGTTCAAGACCGGGCCGTGGCGGATAACCTCTCATCATGAGTGTGCGGCGGATTATGGGTATCGAGACCGAGTACGGGATCTCCGTGCCAGGCAACCCCGGGGCCAACGCGATGGTGACTTCCACCCAGGTGGTCAACGCCTACCTGGCCGCCTCGGCGGCGCGGGCGCGGCGCGCCCGGTGGGACTTTGAGGAGGAGAACCCGCTGCGGGACGCGCGCGGGTTCGACCTGGCGCGGGAGGTGGCCGACCCGACGCAGCTCACCGACGAGGACCTGGGGTTGGCCAACGTCATCCTCACCAACGGTGCCCGGTTGTACGTCGACCACGCCCACCCCGAGTACTCCGCGCCCGAGGTCACCAACCCGCGTGACGCGGTCTTGTGGGACAAGGCCGGGGAGCGGGTGATGGCGGACGCGGCGGCGCGGGCGGGCGCGACGCCGGGGATCGACCCGATCCAGTTGTACAAGAACAACACCGACAACAAGGGCGCCTCCTACGGGTGCCACGAGAATTACCTGATGGATCGGTCGACGCCGTTCGGTGACATCGTGCGGCACCTGATCCCGTTCTTCGTGTCGCGGCAGGTGATGTGCGGGGCGGGCAAGGTCGGGCTTGGCGCGGACGGCCAGGGGACGGGGTTCCAGCTCTCCCAGCGCGCGGACTTCTTCGAGGTCGAGGTGGGCCTGGAGACGACGTTGAAGCGTCCCATCATCAACACTCGGGACGAGCCGCACGCCGACCCCGACCGGTACCGGCGCCTGCACGTCATCATCGGTGACGCCAACATGAGCGAGATCTCCACGTACCTGAAGCTGGGGACGACGGCGCTGGTGCTGGCGATGGTGGAGGACCGGTTCATCAGTGTGGACCTGTCGTTGGAGACTCCCGTGGCGGATCTGCGGGCGATCTCGCACGACCCGGGGCTGACCCACCGGGTCCGGTTGCGTGACGGGCGGCGGATGACGGCCCTGGAACTGCAGGCGGAGTACCTGGACCAGGCGCGTAAGTATGTGGAGGACCGGTTCGGGACGGACGTGGACCCGGACACGGCCGACATCCTGGACCGGTGGGAGTCGGTGCTGAACCGTCTGGGCAACGACCCCATGGACCTGGCCACGGAGCTGGACTGGGTGGCCAAGCTCAAGGTGTTGGAGGGGTACCGGTCACGGGACGGGCTGGACTGGTCGCACCCGCGGCTCCAGCTGGTGGACCTGCAGTACTCGGACGTGCGCGCGGACAAGGGCATCTACAACCGGCTCGTGGCGCGGGGCCGGATGCGGCGGCTGCTGGAGGAGCCGGAGGTGACGCGGGCGATCACGGAGCCGCCGGAGGACACGCGGGCCTACTTCCGGGGTCGGTGCCTGGCCAAGTACGCGGACGAGGTGGCGGCGGCCTCGTGGGACTCGGTCATCTTCGATCTGCCGGGGTACGACTCGCTCCAGAGGGTGCCCACGTTGGAGCCCCGCAGGGGGACGAAGGAGCACGTGGGTACGCTGCTGGACAACGCGCCCACGGCCGCCGACCTGGTCGCCGTCCTCACGGGCGGGCGCGGCTGATCCGGGACCGGCCCGGGGCGGCGTGTGCCGCCGGGCCGGACGCCGGTTCTCCTCGTGGGCGCGGGGTGGCGCTCAGGGTGTGTCCAACGGGTGTCCGGTGGTGGTGTCGACGTGGTCGGGGACGTCCTCGTGGCGGTCGCCCACCGAGAGCGTTCCGGTGCGCTCGAACATGAGGATCGACGCGCCCTCGGCCGACTCCGGTCGGTGCTCCGTCCCCCGGGGCACCACGAACAGTTCGCCGCGTTCGAGGTCGACCACGCGCTCCGGCGTGTCCGCGTCGTGGCGCGTCCTGATCCGCAGTCGGCCGTCCAGGACCAGGAAGAACTCGTCGGTGTCGTCGTGGGCGTGCCACACGTGTTCGCCCCGGACCTTGGCGACGCGTACGTCGTGGTCGTCGACACGGGTGAGGACGCGCGGGCTCCACAGCTGGTCGAAGGAGGCCAGGGCGGTGCGCAGGTTGACGGGTTGCTCGCTCATGCCGCCATCCTGGCGTGCGCGGTGCGGTCCGGTAAGTGCTAGGAATAGCACATGCCGCAAGAATCCTCGCACCATGTCGTCCTCATCGTCGACGAGGGCACCAATCCGTTCGAGATGGGTGTGGCCACTGAGCTGTTCGGGCTGCGCCGACCCGAGATCGACCGCCCGTGGTACCGGCTCACCGTCTGCTCGCCGGTGTCGGAGATCGCCGTCCACCGGGGCCTGTTCAGCATGTCGGACATGGCCGGGCTCGAGGCGGTCGCCGAGGCCGACACCGTCATCGTGCCCAACCGCCCGGATCCGTGGATGCCGCCCCGGGGGGAGGTGGTCGACGCGGTCCGCGAGGCGGGGCGGCGGGGAGCCCGCCTGGTCAGCTTCTGCACGGGCACCTTCACGTTGGCCGCGACGGGGCTGCTGGACGGCCGCCGGGCGACCACGCACTGGCGGCACGAGGAGCTGTTCGCCCGGCTCCATCCCCGTGTCCGGTTGGAGAGGGACGTGCTGTTCGCGGACGAGGGCGACGTGCTCACGGCGGCGGGCAGCGCCGCGGCGCTGGATCTGGGTCTGCATCTGGTCCGACGCGATCACGGGGCCGAGACGGCCAACACCGTGAGTCGGCGGTTGGTCTTCGCGGCCCACCGTGAGGGCGGCCAGCGCCAGTTCGTGCGCCACCCCCTGCCTCCCCGGAGGGACACGTCGCTGGCCCCCGTCCTCGACTGGGCGCGCGAGCGGTTGGGGCAGCGGCTGACCGTCGCCGACCTGGCGGCGCGTGCGGCGGTCAGCCCGGCGACACTGCACCGGAGGTTTCGCGCCGAGGTCGGCACGACGCCCCTGGAGTGGCTGCGCTCAGAGCGGGCCCTGTTGGCCTGCCGTCTCATCGAACGGGGCGGGACGGGCCTGGAGGCGGTCGCCCGGACGAGCGGTCTGGGCACGACGAGCAACCTGCGTGCCGTGGTGCGCGCGTACACGGGGGTGAGTCCGTCCGTGTACCGCGCGCGTTTCGGGCCGGGGGACGGTCAGCCGTCGGCGGCGGTGAGTTCGCGGGGGTGGCACTCGGCGCAGTCGGACCTGCACGCCGTGCCGTAGTTGTTCATCGACATCGACTGACAGCGCGCGCACACCAGGCGTTTCCCGCCGGGCGGGACATGCTGCCACTGGTGCCGGCCCCGTCGGCAGATGCCGGACGGTCCGATCGTCGTCTCCTCGCGCGTGGGCATGGTGGAACGGTAGCGGAGGCGCGTGTACGGGCACCAGTGCCCGCCCGGGAGCGGCGGCCGGTTCACGGCGTCAGGTGTGCCAGGTGCCGTCGTGGCAGGGCATCGGTTCCAGGTTGAGGGCGGTCCACAGCTCGAGCCGGGTACGGGCCTCCGCCAGGCCGCGTCCCAAGACCCGTTCGGCGACGCGCAGTCGTGCGCGCAGTGTGTTGCGGTGCACTCCCAGCTCGCGTGCGGTCGCCTCCACCTGGGCGCCCTGGTCGAGGTAGTGGCGCAGGGTGTGGACGAGTTCGGTGCCGTGCCGGGCGTCGTGGTCGCGTAGCGCCCCCAGGACGGCCTGTTCGAAGGCGTGCGCGCCTTCGGGCGGGACCGCGGAGCGCAGGAGTTCCCACGCGCCGGTGTCGTCGACGTGCCGGTATCCCTCGGTGGCGGCCTGGCGCGCCCGGTCCAGCGCTGAGGGCAGGTCGGCGGGTCCGCGTGCTCCGCAGGCGCCCGCCCCGTGGGGGCCGCTGGAAGGGTCGCGCAGCGCCGACCAGAGGCGTTCGCCGTGGCGTGGCCGCGGGGTGCGGGGGAGGACGGCGGCGACGGCGCCGCCGACGGTGCACAGTCCGGCCCGGTGCGCGGCGTCGGTGTCGCCGAGGACGTCGACCAGGGCGTCGGCCGCGCGGTCCGCCAGCGTCTCGGGTTCGGCGCTGGGCAGGTACACCACCTCCCAGGGCGGGTCGGGAAGGGTGAGCAGGTCGGGTCGCGGGCCGGGGGCGCCGGTGAGGGCCGCGCGCAGCAGTGGTGCGCGTTCGTGGTGCCGGATCCTGCGGGTCTGCCGGGAGTGCAGGAGGTCCACGGCCAGCAGGGAGGCGGCGTCGTTGGCGAGCATCCGGGTGTGCGGGGAGACCGGTGTGGGGCTGCGGAGGGCGAGCCAGCCCAGGGCGCGACCGGTGGTGCCCAGGCTCTGGAGGAGGATCGAGGCCTCGCCGTCCGCGAGGACGGTCATGCCCCGGGGGCGTTGTGCGCGGTCGAGCGCGGATGCTCGGACGCGTGCGTGCCAAGGGGGCTCGGTGCGCGGTACCGCCGCGGTGGTCATGCCGTTGCGGTCCAGGAGCAGGGTGTGGCCGTGGGTGGCGGAGGCGAGTTCGGTCAGGACGCCGGAGGGGCCGGTGCGCAGCGCGGCGCGCGCCATGGCGTCCTGGGCGGCCAGGACCCGGTCCTGTTCGCGGGTGCGTTCGGCGGCGTGGTGTTCGGCCACGGTCTCGACGACGGCGATGAAGGGGGTGTCGCCCTCCACCTGGAGTACGGGGAGGCCGAGGCGGTCGCCCTCGGCCAGGATCTCGGGTGGGGCTCCGTGGTTTCGGGTGTCGACGGCCACGGCCAGTGCCACGCATCCGGCGCGGTGGAGGCGGTGCAGGTAGGCGCGTCGCTGGTCGGGGGTGGTGCCGAAGCCCATGCCCGCGGTGAGGACGAGTTCGCCGCCGCGCAGCCAGCGCACGGGGTCGTGGAGTTCGGTGACGTGGGCCCACCGGATGGGTCGGTCGAGTCCGCGATGTCCGGCGACCGCCCGTACCTCCAGGACGGGGTCCGCGGTGATGTCGCGGGGGGTGATCGTCATGGCTACCTCCTGGGGTGTGCGCCTCGCACATTTGTCACAGGGTGCCATGTGCCTCGCGACCCGGCGTGTGGTGGCGGGGAGTGTTTACCGTCTCCTTGACACACCCGCTCTGGCCAGCGGCGGCACCCGAGGGTCCGTCCGGAGCCCGGAACGTACACGGAGGATCCATGGCAGACCGGACATCCCCCACGGCCGCGCGTCCAGCGCGCGCGGCCGTCGCCGCGTTCGTCGGGACCACGATCGAGTGGTTCGACTTCTACGTCTACGCGACGGCGGCCGGCCTGGTCTTCGGCACGCTGTTCTTTCCCGGCGACATCGACCCGATGGTGGGTCTGATGGCGTCGTTCGCGACCTTCGCCGTGGGGTTCTTCGCCCGCCCGCTCGGAGGTGTGGTCTTCGGACACTTCGGTGACCGGTTGGGGCGCAAGTCGGCGCTGGTGACCACGCTGCTGATGATGGGTGTGGCCACGTTCTGCGTCGGGCTGCTGCCCACCTACGCGCAGGTGGGGTTCGTCGCGCCGCTGCTGCTGGTGGTGTTGCGCTTCGTTCAGGGCATCGCCGTGGGCGGCGAGTGGGGCGGCGCGGTCCTCATGGCGGTCGAGTCCGCCCCCGAGGAGCGCAAGACCTTCTACGGGTCCTTCGCCCAGCTCGGCAACCCGGCGGGCGCGCTCCTGGCGACCGGGTCGTTCGGCCTCATCACCGCCTGGGACTCCGACCTGCTGTACACCTGGGGCTGGCGGCTGCCGTTCCTGGCCTCCTGCCTGCTGGTCCTGGTCGGTCTGGTGGTCCGCCTCAAGGTGGAGGAGTCGCCGGTGTTCGAGGCGGCGCGCGAGAACCGGGCCGCCGAGCCCGAGGGGCCGCCGCTGCGTGAGACCCTGCGCACCTCCTGGCGCGCGGTGCTGCTGGGGATCGGTGTCCTGCCGGTCGCCGTCGGCGGCTACTACGTCGTCACCACCTTCCTCCAGGCCTACGGCGTCACCGAGGCGGGCATCAGTGAGCAGCTCATCCTCAGCGGCCTGACCCTGGCCGCGTTCGTGGAGCTGTTCGCGACCCTGGCCACGGCGTGGCTGGGCGACCGCTTCGGCACGGCCCGGATCGTGACGGTCGGACTCGCGGCGGTGGCGGTGCTGGCGTTGCCGCAGTTCCTGGTCCTGGAGACCGGGAGCGCCGTGCTGATCGTGCTGATGCTGTGCCTGATGCGGGTGGCGATGGCCGCGGTCTACGGGCCGATCGCGCGCGTGCTCGCGCAGATGTACCCGCCGCGCGTGCGTTACACCGGCATCTCGGTGTCCTACCAGGTCGCCGGTGCGCTGTTCGGCGGTCTGTCGCCGCTGGCCTGCACCGCCCTGTTCGCCCTGACCGGGAGCATCCTGTCCGTGGCCGTCCTGTTGGTCGTCATGGCCCTGGTGAGCATCGCCTGCCTGTCCCGGGCGCCCCGGCACAGCGACGCCGAGACCCTTCCCGTCTGAGCCCGCGACCTTCCATGACCGTCGTCGGGCCAGAACGGTCCGGCCACCCCCACACCACGACGAGGAGCACCGCACCCGTGTCCGCTCTGATCATTCACAACGCCACCGTCCTGACGATGGACGACGCCAATCCCCGGGCCGAGGCCGTGGCCGTGCGCGACGGGCGGATCCTGCTGGCGGGGACCGTCGACCGGGTGCGCGCGGCGGCCGGTCCGGGCGCGGAGGAGGTGGACGCGGGCGGCCGTACCGTCATCCCCGGGTTCATCGACCCGCACAACCACCTGTTGTCGACGGCCGAGTCGCTGGCCGCGGTGGACGCGCGCTACCCGCGGGTGGGCAGTGCCGCCGACCTGGTCGCGGTGATCGCGCGGGAGGCGGCGCGCACCCCCGCGGGGCAGTGGATCCGGGCGTTCTCCATGGACGACGCCAAGTACCCGGGCGGCCGCCCCACGCGCCGTCATCTGGACGAGGCCACCAGCGAACACCCGGTGATCGTCTACCACGTGTCCGGCCATCAGGCCGTGGTCAACTCGGCCGCGCTGGCGTGGAGCGGGATCGGCGAGGACGTGTCGGATCCCGAGGGTGGTTCGTTCGTGCGCGACGAGGGCGGCCGGCTGACCGGGATGGTGCTGGACTCGGCGATGGAGCTGCTGCTGCCGCTGGCGGGCG
>NZ_ANBC01000123.1 GCF_000341125.1 Nocardiopsis lucentensis DSM 44048
CCGACCTGCCCTCCGAGCACCTGCTGGGCTGGCTGGCCGACGCGGCGGGGCCCTACCTGTCAGCGGGTGTGACCACGGTGTGCGACCCACAGGTGTCGGCACGTGAGCTGCGGGTCTACCGGGCGGCCCGGGCGGCGGGGACGCTACCGCTGCGCACGTTCGGCATGCCGCTGTCCCACCAGTTGGACGCGCTGACCCAGGCCGGGCTGGCCAGCCCCTTCGGTGACGACTGGCTGCGGCTGACCGGCATGAAGTTCTACTCCGACGGGACGCTGCTGGGCGGCACCGCGAAGTTCACGGTTCCCTACGGGGAGCGGGGTGAGTTCGCGGGCAGTCTCTACCACCACCCCGACCAGTTGGCGGACCTGGTGGCGAGGGCGGCCCGGGAGGGGTGGCAGGTCGCCGTCCACACGCAGGGCGACGCGGCCATGGAGCACACGCTGGCGGCGATCGCCTCGGCCGCGCGGGTGTCGGGTCCGGACCCGCGTCCGCGTGTGGAGCACTGCGGGTACCCCACTCCCGAGCAGGCCAAGCGGTTCACCGAATACGGGGTGATCCCGGTCAACCAGCCCAACTTCCTGCACGACAGCGGCGGTGACTTCCTGCGCCGCCTGGGGGATCGGGCGCACCGGCTCCAGCCGATGCGGGAGGAGATCGACCTGGGGCTGCGTCCGGTGCTGTCCCGCGACTCCTTCGTCTCCAGCCTGCGTCCGATGGACACCGTGGCCAACGCGGTGTGCCGCACCACGCGGGAAGGGGCGCGGATCGGGGTGGAGCAGGCCGTCACGCTGCACGAGGCGCTGCGGGCGCACACTCTGGACGCCGCCCACGCCGTGGGGATGGAGGACCGGTTGGGTGCGCTGCGGCCCGGCTACCTGGCCGACGTGGTGGTGTTGGACCGGGACGTGGAGGCGCTGCCGAACGACCGGCTGCGTGAGGTGGGTGCCTGGCTGACCGTCCTGGACGGGCGGATCGCGCACCGGGCGGAGGGGGAGGCGGCCTCCTCGGCCTGACCCCGTGCTCGCTCCCGCCCCGGTTCGAACGGGGGTGTCCCCGCCCGCGCGCTGCGCGGACGGGGACACCTGGGGGAGGGGGTGGGGTTCTAGCTGGTGCGCAGTCGCACGCCCCAGGCGCTCTCCACCGGGTCCACCTCCTGGTAGAAGGTGGTGCCACCGCTGCTGCAGTTGCCGGAGCCGCCGGAGGTCATGCCCTGGGCCTGCGTTCCGGAGATGAAGGAGCCTCCGGAGTCGCCGGGCTCGGCGCACACGTTGGTACGGGTCAGGTAGTAGACGGTGCCCTGCGGGTACCGGACGGTCTGGTTGCGGGCCTGGATGGTGCCGCAGTGCCAGCCGGTGGTGGAACCGGAACGGCAGATGGACGAGCCGATCGGGGCGGCGTTGCTGCCCG
>NZ_ANBC01000124.1 GCF_000341125.1 Nocardiopsis lucentensis DSM 44048
ACGTGCCTCGGACGAAGGCGGCGTCGTTGCCGGGGAACACGGAGCGCTCGAAGGTGCCGCGGCCGTTGCCGATGGTGACGCCGGTGCCGACGGTGCCGCAGTGGCCCGCCGTGACGAAGCCCGGCTGGCCGGAGCTGTTGGTGGCGGGGAAGCCGACCGAGCAGCGGCCGCCCGAGCTCATGTAGTAGGCCAGGCCGCCGATGATGTTGGCGTAGGTCTGAGGCTGTTCGGAGACCTCCTGGACCTCGATGACCGCCGGGTCGACGCCCGTGCCCTCGACGATGGAGTCGACGTCGACGTCGGAGCCCTCGACCACCTCGACGACCACGCTGTCGCTGGTGACGTCGGGGTACCAGCCCACGACCTCGCTGCCGGCGTCGGTGGCGTTGAGGTCCTCGACGATGTCGGCCAGACCGTCGGAGCCGTGGGAGACGACCTCGGCGGCGGCTCCGGTGGCCTCCACGGCCTCGACCGCGTCGACGTCGGTCACCAGGACGGTGAGTTCGTGGGTTTCGGTGTCGAAGAGCGAACCGCCGTAGGCCGCACCGGCCGCTTCGGTGGCCTCCTCGTCGAGGTCGATGGCCTCTTCCTGTGCCTCGAAGAGTTCCTCGGCCTCGAACGGGGTGAGGTCGAGATCCCTCTCCATGGCTTCGAGCATGGTGGTGGCCTCGTCGTCGGGGACGGGGGCCTGGGGGGTGGGTACGGTTCCGGCGTTCACGCCCGGGGCCATGGTGATGACCAGTCCGAAGGCGAGGGCGCCGGTTCCTAGGGCGGAGATAACGGGGGAGGGTCGCATTGATCCCTACTCTCCTGGGGGGATGGACGGGGGAAGGGGCGATCCGTGGGGAGGGCCGCCCCGAACAGGGGGCGAAGGGGGTTCGCCGCCCTGTCGTTCACCGAGACACTCAGTAAACGATTTCACACGATAAGTGGGCAAATTGGCGAAGAAAAGACCCTCTTGCCGTGAAACCATTCAAGGCCATGTGGGATGAGCCGATGACCATCTGAATGGTCGTGGCTACGCGTAGTCGCCATGCGTGCGACCTTGGCTTTCCGCGTTTCCACGGTTGCGCGGGGTGATCGTCCTGTTGGTGCAAGAGGAGTTTTTTGGCCGGATTCGGCCAAATCATCCTTGGGTCGTTCGTCATCCTGACGTCACGCGGACGCAACACGCGAGGTGGGGGAGGTGTCTTGTGTCCGACGGTGTCCGTGGTGAGCCGTGTCCAGGAGGGTTCTGGGGGAATGCGGTCGGTGCGCCTGTCCCGGGGTGGTAGTGAGGCTTCCGCGGGCGGCGGGCCGGTCCGTGCCCGGGCACGGGGGACGATCCGAGGTAACTAGCGAGTATCGGGCATCGGGAAGGGGGTTGAGCCGCTCGTCGTTGGGCCAAGATAAGGGCGAGAGCCCCGAACGGGAGGTAGCCAGCCATGGCGACGAAGGACACCGGCGGCCAGAAGCACGCATCGCGCCGCGAGGCCGAGGTCGAGGAGACCGAGGCCACAACGGACGTCCAGGACAAGAAGGACCAGCTGGACGAGGAGGTCGACGACATTCTCGACGAGATCGACGACGTGCTGGAGAGCAACGCCGAGGACTTCGTTCGGCAGTTCGTGCAAAAGGGCGGCCAGTAGGCGTCCCGCGGCGGTTCGCTGACAGCGCACTCGGGCGCCGCCAGCGCCGCCGCGCGCACGACTAGGGTCGATTCCATCGGCCGGGGACACTGTCCGGCCACCGACAACGAGAGACCAGTCGTCCCACCCGCCCCCACGACGGGGTGGGACGCCAGTGGAGGGAGTCGCGTGTTCGAAGGGTTCGAGGGCGGACGGTTGCCCGCCGCGTTCATGAGTGCGGGAACCTCGTCCTTCACCGAGTTCGTCCGATCGGTCAGCCCTGAGCTGTTGCCCGGACACCACCTGCCCTCAGGTGAGGGGACCGAGCACCTCACGCCCGACGCGACGACCATCGTCGCCCTGACCTTCCCCGGGGGCGTGGTGTTGGCCGGTGACCGGCGGGCCACCCAGGGCAATGTCATCGCCAACCGGGACATGGAGAAGCTGTTCCGCACGGATGAGTTCTCCGCGGTCGCCATCGCCGGGTCCGCCGGCATCGGGATCGAGTTGGCCCGCCTCTACCAGGTGGAACTGGAGCACTACGAGAAGATGGAGGGCCGGGTCCTCTCCCTCGAGGGTAAGGCGAACAAGCTCGCGCAGATGGTGCGGGGCAACCTGGGCATGGCCATGCAGGGTTTCGTCGTCGTCCCCCTGCTGGTCGGCTACGACGAGAACACGGGCACCGGGCGCGTGTTCAGCTACGACGCGGTGGGCGGCCGCTACGAGGAGCACCGCCACCACTCCATCGGTTCGGGGTCGGTCTACGCCCGCGGGTCGATCAAGAAGCTCTACAAGGACGACCTGGACGAGACCGGCACGATCAAGGTGGCCCTGGAGGCCCTCTACGACGCCGCCGACGACGACTCCGCCACCGGCGGACCCGACCTGCACCGCAAGATCTTCCCCCTCGTCGACGTCATCACCGAGGACGGACACCGCCGAGTCCCCACCGACGACGTCGCCGCCCTGGCGACGGAGGTGGTCGAGGGCCGGGCCGCCCACCCCGACGGTCCGACCGTGACATTGCGCTGATCCGGCCTGACGACCCCACCACGACCTCTCACGACTAGGTAAGGAACGATCCGCGGTGTCGATGCCGTTCTACGTCGCCCCCGAACAGCAGATGAAGGACAAGGCGGACTACGCGCGCAAGGGCATCGCGCGCGGCCGCAGCGCCGTCGTCCTGCAGTACGAGGGCGGGATCCTCATGGTCGCGGACAACATGTCGCGCACCCTGCACAAGATCAGCGAACTCTACGACCGCATCGGTTTCGCGGCGGTCGGCCGCTACCCGGAGTTCGAGAACCTGCGCCTGATGGGCGTGCGGTTCGCGGACGTACGCGGCTACCAGTACGACCGCCGCGACGTCAGCGGGCGCCAGCTCGCCAACATCTACGCCCAGACCCTGGGCACCGTGTTCAGCGAGAGCCTCAAGCCGTGGGAGGTGGAGATCGTCGTGGCCGAGGTCGGTGACAC
This sequence comes from Nocardiopsis lucentensis DSM 44048, assembly GCF_000341125.1. GTDB lineage: Bacteria > Actinomycetota > Actinomycetes > Streptosporangiales > Streptosporangiaceae > Nocardiopsis > Nocardiopsis lucentensis. Next base: position 3,084 of record NZ_ANBC01000124.1, read on the forward strand.
CGCCGCCGAGGACGAGATCTACCGCATCACCTTCGACGGTTCGATCGTCGACGAGCGCGGGTTCGTCGCGGTGGGCGGCTCCTCCGAGAACGTCGCCACGGTGCTCAAGGAGCGGTTCGTCGCCGACGCGCCGCTCAGCGCGGCCCTGCACACGGCCACGCGCGCCCTGGCCCGGGAGAACGGCGAGGAACGCGAACTGGAGGCGGGCAACCTCGAGGTGGCGGTCCTGGAGCGGGCCCGCCAGCACCGGAAGTTCCGGCGCGTCCACGGCCGACGCCTGACCGCCCTCCTGGAGGAGGGCCGGGCGGGCGGCGACGGGGCCGCGGGCGCCTCCTCCGGAGCGGCGGGGGCGTCGGGTGGCGGCTCGAACAGTGACGGTGACTCCAGCGGGGACCAGGCCGACGAGTGACCTGAGAGACGATCGCGGTGCGGCGCGCCGGACGCGCCGCACCGGCCGGGTGGGTGTGGACGGCGCGGCCCCGTCGTCCGCACCCCGGTGACGGGAAGTTGGTGAGGCCGCGTGGAACGACGGATCTTCGGTCTGGAGAACGAGTACGGAGTCACGTGCACCTTCCGGGGGCAGCGCCGACTGTCGCCCGACGAGGTCGCCCGGTACCTGTTCCGAAGGGTGGTCTCGTGGGGGCGCAGCAGCAACGTGTTCCTGCGCAACGGCGCCCGGCTGTACCTGGACGTGGGTAGTCACCCCGAGTACGCGACTCCCGAGTGCGACAGCCTCGCGGACCTGGTGGCCCACGACAAGGCGGGCGAGCGCATCCTGGAGGGGTTGCAGGTCGACGCCGAACAGCGCCTGCACGAGGAGGGCATCGCAGGGGACATCTACCTGTTCAAGAACAACACCGACTCGGCGGGCAACTCCTACGGCTGCCACGNNNNGGCCGGCTGGCCGACGTGCTGATCCCCTTCCTCGTCACCCGGCAGATCATCTGCGGGGCGGGCAAGGTCCTGCAGACCCCGCGCGGCGCCCTGTTCTGCGTCAGTCAGCGCGCCGAACACATCTGGGAGGGCGTGTCCTCGGCGACCACGCGCTCGCGCCCGATCATCAACACCCGGGACGAGCCGCACGCCGACGCCGAACGCTTCCGCAGACTGCACGTCATCGTCGGCGACTCCAACATGAGCGAGACCACCACGCTGCTGAAGCTGGGCTCGACCGACCTGGTGCTGCGGATGATCGAGGCCGGGGTGGTGATGCGCGACTACACCCTGGAGAACCCGATCCGGGCGATCCGGGAGGTCAGCCACGACATGACCGGTCGGCGCAAGGTGCGGCTGGCCAACGGGCGCGAGGCCAGTGCGCTGGAGATCCAGCGCGAGTACCTGGAGAAGGTGCAGGGGTACGTCGACCGGCACGGGACCGACGCCGTGGGTAAGCGGGTGCTGGAGCTGTGGCAGCGCACGATCGAGGCGGTCGAGACGCAGAACCTGGAGCTGGTGTCGCGGGAGATCGACTGGGTCGCCAAGTACCTGCTGCTGGAGCGCTACAGGGACAAGCACGACCTGTCGCTGTCCTCGCCGCGTGTGGCCCAGCTGGACCTGACCTACCACGACATCCACCGCGACCGCGGACTGTTCTACCTGATGCAGAACCGCGGGCAGATGGATCGGGTGGTGGGGGATCTGAAGATCTTCGAGGCCAAGTCGGTGCCGCCGCAGACGACGCGGGCCCGGTTGCGCGGTGAGTTCATCCGCCGTGCCCAGGAGCAGCGACGTGACTTCACCGTCGACTGGGTGCACCTGAAGCTCAACGACCAGGCACAGCGCACCGTTCTGTGCAAGGACCCGTTCAAGTCCGTCGACGAACGGGTGGAGAAGCTCATCGCCGGGATGTGAGCGTCGCGGCTTCCGCCCGGGGAGGTCGGGGTGACTCCGGACGGGGCCGCGGCGCCCGGCCGGGTTCTCGGGGATGGCCGCACGCCGACCATTCGGTAGTGTGACCCTGTCCTGAGCCCGAAACCAGAGGTTGTGACCCATGCACCGACGTGCTGCCGCCCTCGCGGTGCCACTGACCGCCCTCACCCTGGCGGTCTCCAGCTGCGGATCCATCCCCGAGGAGTGGCGCACGCCCGCCTTCCTCCGGATGGGCGAGGAGCAGCTCGACCCCCGGATCCCGGACGTCACCGGGGAGGTCGGGGAGGAGCCCGAGATCACCTTCCCCGACGTCGGGCTCCCGGACGAGGAGATCTCCGGGGTGGTCGCCACGGGCTCGGGCGAGGACGAGCTGGTGCGCGCCGACGACCTCCTCGTCGCCAACGTGGTCCAGTACCAGTGGACCGCTCCGGGCGAGGGCGAGCTGGTGGAGGGCCAGTCCAGCTACGAGACCGGTGCGCCCGACCTCATCCGGATGAACCAGATGCCCGAGTACATCACCGACTCGCTGGTCAACCAGTCCGTCGGCAGCCGGGTCGTGTACGTGTTCCCGCCGCTGTCCGAGGAGGAGGCGGCGCAGGCCGAGGCGGCGGGGCAGGAGACCCCCGAGGGCGCCAGCGTGCTGGTGCTGGACGTGATGGAGCGGTTCGGCAACGGGTCGCTCGTCCCCGGTGAGCAGACCACCGACGGCGGTGACGGCCTGCCGACGGTCACGCAGGACGAGGTGAGCGCGCCGGTGATCGAGATCCCCGACACCGACCCGCCCGAGGAGCTGACGGTCGAGCACCTCATCGAGGGGACGGGCCCCGAGGTCGAGGAGGGGCAGCAGGTCGTCGTCCAGTACACCGGCATCCGCTGGGAGGCGGAGGAGGACGGCACCCACGAGCCCTTCGACTCCACGTGGAGCCGGGCCGGCGAGCCCTTCGACGCGACCCTCGCCGAGGGCAGCCTCATCGAGGGCTGGGTCGAGGGCATGGTCGGCGAGCGCGTGGGCAGTCGTCTGCTGCTGGTGATCCCCGGGGACCTGGCCTACGGGGAGACCGCGGAGGAGGCCGGCGGCGGCCCCGCCGGAACGCTGGTGTTCGTGGTGGACCTGCTGGGCGCCTACGACAACCCGCCGCCCGCGGAGGAGACCGAGGACGAGGGGTCGGCCGAGGGCGAGGAGGGCTCCGAGGAGGAGGCCTCGCCTGAGGAGGAGGCGTCTCCCGAGGACGAGCCGTCGGAGGAGCCCTCCGACAGCGAGGAGTAGACGGGCCGAGCCTCGGCCGTCGTGTCCGGGAGCCCCCGCGCGGATCCGCGCGGGGGCTCCCCGCTTCGTATGTGCCGGACTCCGCCCGCCCGCGGTGCGGGTGGCGTCGGCGCCGGGGTCAGCCTCGCGTTTGGCTCCCGTAGGGCGCCGCGCGCACCAGGGTCACGCCGATGGTCGCTCCGTGCGGGGAGGCGAACGTGCGCCGTTCGCCCTGTCGGGCCCCCACCAAGGCCGCGCCCAGGGGAGACTCGGGGGAGTAGACGGTCAACCGGTTCGACACCGACGCGTCCCGCACTCCCAGGAGGAAGGTCTCCGACTCCCCCTCGCCGTCGTAGCGGATCGTGAGCACCTTCCCGGGCTCGGCCACCCCGTCGTCGGCGGTGCTCCGGCCCACCACGGCCTCGCGCAGCAGCCGCTCGATCTTGTGCACGCGGGCCTGGCGCACGGCCGGGTCGTCGATGTAGCGCGGCGCGGGGACCGTCTCCAGCGCGCCTCCGTCCTCACCGGGGGTCTCCTCGGGGGCCGAGGTCAGCACCCGCAACTCCTCCCGGAGTCGCTCGTAGGCCTCCAAGGGCATCCAATCGTGGGCGGTCTTCGGCATCGGTCGATGGTCCTTTCAGGGCACAGCACTCAAGGGCCGCGACACGGCTTGCGGTCCGTGTTCGGCGGCATCACTGCTCACCAGGAGTCTGGCCGTACGGAGACCACCCATGATTGTCCTGTTCAGACAATATGGCGTGAGATCTTTGTCGTGATCCGACAGCAAGAGGGGAGCGGGCGTGATCAACCTCGACCGGCTCGTCAACGTCCTCGGCGGCTACGGCGCCCGGTTCGTCGGGCCTGAGTCGCTGCGCGAGAGCGAACTGCGCAGCGTCGCCGTGCACGATCCCACCGACGACGTCCCGCCCCCGGGTGACGCCTTCCTCGCGGTGGGCGTGGGCTCGGCGGAGGAGGCCGTGGGTCTCGGCGGGCGGGCCCGCGCCACGGTCGTCCTGGTCAGGGGAGACATCGAACCGGACCCCGAGGGGCTGGCCACGCTGCGTGAGCGGGGGATCGCCCTGGTGGTCGTCGACCCCGCCGTCTCCTGGAGTCAGATCTCCGGCATCGTCTACGGCCTGGTGTTGGAGGGCCGCGAGACCGAATCCGGGCGGGGCCCCAGCGACCTGTTCGCCCTCGCCGACACCATCGCGGCGGCGGTCGGCGGCCCCGTCACCATCGAGGACCGTGCCTCGCGCGTGGTCGCCTACTCCGAGGCCCAAGGCGGGACGGACCGGGCCCGTCGCGACACCCTCGTCAGCCGGCGGGTGCCGCGACCCCTCGGTGAACGGCTCGAACGCGATGGTGTGTTCGCTCGGCTGGCCACCGTCAACGGCCCCCTCCACGTCGCCGCCCTGCCCGAGTACGGGATGGGCGGGCGCACCGCCGTTCCGGTCCGGGTCGGCCGTGAGCTCCTCGGCTCCCTGTGGGTGGTCAGCGACGATCCCCTGGACGCCGACCGCGTACGCGCGCTCAACGAGGGCGCGCACACGGTCGGCCTGCACATGCTCCGCGCCAGGGTCAGCAGCGACCTGGAACGGCAGGTGGAGTCGGAGTCGGTCATCGAGCTGCTGGAGGGGGCTTCCGACGCGGTGTCCGTGGCCGGCCGGATCGGCCTGCTCTCCCCGGAGCTGAGGGTGGTGGCCCTCCAAACTCGGGCCGCAGAGGAGAGTGACGCCGCCATCCTGCACGTGTTCGAGCACGTCACGACGGGTTTCGGGTGGTCGCGCCCGGGGCGCAGCACCCTGTTCGGCACCACGGTGTACACGGTGCTGCCCTGCGGGGAGGACCCCGCCCCGGCGCTGGCCTGGGTGCGTGGTGTCCTGCGCGGACTGCCCGGGCGCCTGGAGGTCGTGGCGGGGGTGGGCGGTGCGGCCGACGCCGCCGGTGTGCCCGTCAGCAGACAGGAGGCCGACGAGTGTCTGGCCCTGTGGCCGGGCGGCGGGCCCGGCCCGGTGGTCTACGACCATGCCTGGGACGCGATCCTGCTGCGCCGTCTGCGCACGGCGGCTGAGGCGGGCCGGTCGCCCGCCCGCAATCCGGTGGTGCGGTTGGTGCGCCACGACGCCGAGCACGGCACGGAGTACGCGCGCACCCTGCGGGCCTGGCTGTACGCCCACGGGGATCTGGGGGTGGCCGCCGAACGCCTGGAGCTGCACCCCAACACCGTGCGCTACCGGATGCGCCGGATGCGCGGGGTCTGCGACCTGGGTCTGGACGATCCGGCCGCGCGGGTGGCGATGACCGTCGCCCTGGCCGCCCTGGTCGACGAGGCCTGAGCGGTCCCCTCGCGTCTACCCGCCGGACCCCGTCCGCCCACGGGACAGGAGGAGTCGGCGGCGGTCGCGTTCGATCCGGGTGATGGTGACGGTGACCGGGTCTCCCACCCGGACCGCCTCGTCGGGTGTCCGGACGGGAGGGTGGGTGGGTTGGTCGAGGGGGACCAAGCCCTCGACGCCGTCCGCGACGCGTACGAAGGCTCCGATGGGTGCGAGTTTGGTGACCCTCCCGGCCACGGTCGTCCCCTCGGGGACGGTGTCGGCGAACTCCTGGAAGGGGTCCGGGACCAGCGCCCTGAGCGAGATGACCGCCTCGCCGTTGCGGGTGTCCGCGTCGAGCAACACCCCGGTGACCCGCTGTCCGGCCTCGGCGACCTCGGACAGTTCATCGAACCGTCGCCAGGTCAGGTCGGGGATCCGGACGAAGCCCACACCCGGGAAGACCGGGTGCGCCGGCCCCTCGTCGAGGTCGACGAACACACCGAACCGCTCGACGCTCGCCACGGTGCCGGAGAGGACCTCGCCTGGGTTCAGGGAGGTCAGGAAGGCCCAGAGTTCGGGGTTCTCGGTGGCGGCGAGGGAGAGGCGGATCCGACCCCGGTCCGGGTCGATGTCGACCACCCTGGCGCTGACGCGTCGTCCGACGCGAACCGCGTTCTCGGAGAAGTCCCGCCAGGACCAGTCGTGGCGCCGGATCTCGGCCGTCGCGCCCGGGGGGAGGCCGTCGAGGCGGACGACGGCCCCGTGGGCCCTGGAGACCTCCGTGACGGTTCCAGACAGAACCTGCCCGATCCGGACATCGGCCAGGGGGCCGGTCGTGACCGGGGGATCTGTCGGTTGGCTCTCGGCGCTCAGCCTCTCACGGAGGCCGCTCAGTGGTTCGTGCGCGTCCTTGCGGTCCGTCGGCTCGTTCACGGAGCCCACCATTCCATGACGCGGGCCCCGCGTCACCCCTCTCCCGGGACCGCGGTCACTCGGCCTTGACGGACGGCTTGGCCTCACTCGTCCGGCGGCGGTGCGACTCACCGTAGACGCTGGAGCGGAAGTGCAGGATCGGGTCGCCGGACGGTTCGACCCCCGCGGGCACGTTGGTCGGATCGAACACGAGGCCCTCGACGAACTCCTGGTCCTCGTGCACCCGGTCCACGACCAGGCGGCCCGCGCGGACCAGGCGGCGCTCCTTCGGCCACGCGCGGGTGACGTCGTCGAGTGGGTCCCCCTCCTCGGCCATCTGCAGGAACAGGGACCAACTCACCGGCCCCTCGGCCAAGCGCTGCCGGATCTCACTGATCAGGTACTGCGGGGGCAGTACGGCATGGTCCCGGGCGTCGAACGTCTCGACCCCGGCGTCGGGGGCCCAGTGGTAGCGGAAGGGGCGCCGCGTGCCCTCGGCGTCGACGAGGTGGTAGGCGTGCAGCCCGTTGAACCGGGTGGTCGCGAAACTGCGTGCCGCGGGCAACCCCGCGATCCCCTTCAGGCCGGGCAGCGAGTTGCGGTGACGCGCCACGTACCGGAGCAGTCGCAGGATGCTCGGGCGGCCGGTGCGGGGGCTGCGGCGCTGCGCGTTGGTGATCTCGATGAACTCCTCGGGCGTCGCCGCGGGGAAGGCCGGGATGTTCGGCGCGCCCCAGGTGCTGAAGCCGCCCGAGGGCAGGGCGAAGCGCACGGCCAGCCCCAGGACTCCGCCGCGCTCGGCGGAGTGACGGTCCGGCGCGTACGGGCTCCCGGAGGCGTTCGACAGCCGCACGACGGTTTCGACGGGGTCGCCCTGGAGGTGCTCGGCGGTGGTGAGCGCGGCGATCGCGGGGTCCGCGGTGAAGTGGCCGCGCAGGCCGATCCCGCGGGGGTGGGCCCGCCGGTAACCGGGCACGGTGCCGGTGTGCTCCTCCATGGCGCGCATGGCCCGGTCGACGCGGTCGCGGTTGTCGCCGGTACGGTTCTGCGGCTCGTTCATCGTGGTTCTCCGTCTGATCGGTGTTTGTACGAGAACGTACAATGTTTGTACGAGAGAGTACAAACATTGCGGGGAGAAGCGAGGAGTCTCACATCCGTCCGCGGGCCGTCGCGTGGACGGTCGCGCCGTCGGCGGTCGGTACGCTGACCGGAGGACGAAGGGGGTGTACGGGCATGGAGACCCGCGCGGGACAGGCGTCCGCACGGCGCGGACGAGCGCCCCACCTGCCCCTGGCCACCCGCCGCGAACTGGTGCTGGACGCCGCGCGGCAACTGCTCCTGGAAGGCGCCGCGGTGTCCATGGACTCCGTGGCCGTGCGGGCGGGCGTGGCCAAGACCGTGGTGTACCGCTGCTTCGACAACCGCGACGGCCTGCTGGAGGCGCTGTGCCTACGGGAGCGGGGGCGTCTGGCCCGTGAACTGGACGCCGCTCTGGAGGCGGCTCGGCCCGGCCGTGACCCGGCCGGAGCGGTCCACCGCTTCCTGGAGGCCTACTACTCCGCGGTCACCGGCGCGCCGGACAGCTACCGGCTCATCTACGGCCCCAACGCCCTGCCCGACCGGATCAGCGGTGTGGGACGGGCCAGGACGGACGTCACCGGCCGTCTCGCCGGCGTTCTCACCTCCTGGCTGGACCCCGGGACCGCGCCGCTGGTCGCGACGCTGGCCGTGGGAACGGCTGAGACCGGAGCGCGGCTGTTGCTGGAGGACGACGCCCACTGGTCGCCCGAGCAGCTCGCGCGCCGCGCCGCCACCCTCTTCGCGGGGGGAGTCCCCGCGCTGGTCGACCAGTCCCTCGGCTGATCCGGCGTTCTCGCGGGCGGGCCACCCTCAATCGACGCCTTCGGCGCAGACACGCCCGCCCGTCGCCC
>NZ_ANBC01000125.1 GCF_000341125.1 Nocardiopsis lucentensis DSM 44048
TTTTCCACCTCCACTGTGTGTCGGGACCGGGTGCGTAGAGTCGGTGGTATCTGTCCACAGGCGAGGGGGAGCCATGGCAGACCGACGGCGCTACTGCTACGTGTCCGGATTGCGCCTGGGGGTTCCGGGGCTGGAGGAACTGTGCGCCCAGGGGCGTCCGCCCAGTCTCGTGGTGTCCTACAACGCCGAACTCGCGCACCGCTGCGGCTACGCCGACTTCGACTCGCTCACCCGGCGCCTGGGCCTTCCGCACCTGCGCACCGCTGACATCAACTCCGACGAGGCGCGCGACGCCCTGTCCACACACGGCATCGACCTCATGGTCGTCGCGGGCTGGTCCCAGCTGATCCCCGAACAGCTCCTGGACTCCCTGCCCCTGGGCGGGGTCGGGCTGCACCCCTCCCCGCTACCGGTCGGCCGGGGCCGCGCCCCCATCCCCTGGACCATCCTGAGGGACATGCGTTCCAGCGCCGTCACCCTCTTCCACCTGAACCACGAAGCCGACTCCGGCGACATCGTCGACCAGCTCTGGTTCGACGTCGCCCCCGACGTGACCGCCACCGGACTCTACGACCGTGTCGCACGCCTCCAGGCCGAACTGCTCGTGCGCCACCTGGACGACCTCCTGGACGGTACCGCGCCGCGCCGTCCCCAGACCGGCCACGTGTCCGTGTGGCCCCGTCGGCGCCCCTGCGACGGCCTCCTGGACTTCACGGCCTCCGGGGCCGACGTCGACCGCATGGTGCGCGCGCTCGCCGACCCGTACCCGGGTGCCTTCGCGCGCTTCGGCGGGGCCCACATCACCCTGTGCGGGGGCACCCTGACCGACGCGGTCGTCGGGGGCGCCCCCGGGCAGATCGTCTCCGCCGGCCCCCGTAAGGAGTGGGGGGTCACCTGCGGCGACGGCACGGTGTTCGTTCCGGACGCGCTGCGGGTGGACGAGGGGGTGCGTGCCGAGCCCACGTCGCTGGCGATGTTCCGTCCGGGCGCCTCCTTCGACGTGCCCTCGCCGCACATGCTCACGTCCGCGCGGCCCGGTGCGGTCCCCCACCCGTCACCTGACGGCGACTCGCTCCTGCGCGCCTGACCGCCGACACCGTCGCGGCCCGTCGCGGTCCGGCGCCGCGGCCACCCGTCACCCCTCCAGGAGGGCCGCCGCGTGCCGTCCCGCGGCCGCGGCGCTGAGGAAGGCCGCACGGTCCTGCTCCAGCCCCCGGCCCATCGTGGACACCTTCACCGGCAGCGCCCGCAGGTGCTCCTCCAGGCCGGTGACGTCCACCTCCACGAGGGTGTGCCGACCGGCCAGCACGGAGGCCTGGGCGCGCAGGCGTTCCCCGAAGGCCCCCGGCAGCCGGGGCACGACCACGTCCGCTTCGGCCAGGGCCACCCGCCCGTAGGCGGTCAGACTGTGGTGGGACACACCGCGGTGCCGGTCCCGGGGGTCGGCCTCGCTGATCCGCAGCGACGCCACCGCCCGTCCGTCCAGGGCGGCGACCGCGTTGACCGCCTCGCCGCAGGCCACACCGGAGAACCCCCACGGGGTGCCGGTGCCCAGGTTCCCGGGTCCCTGACACACGACCGCCACGTCGGCCTCCAGCACGTGCCGGGCGGCCAGGAGCCCGGAGTGGACGGTCACGGCCTCCAGGTCGCCGCCGAAGGCCTGCCCGGTGGTCACACACCCCGCCAACAGTCCCTCCTGCCGCAGCACCCCCAGGACCTGGGAGAACGCCGCGGGCAGGGCGCCGCCGTCGAGCATGACGTAGGCGATCCGCGCCTCGGGTCGTGTGGCGCGCACCCCCGCCACGACGGCGGGCAGTGCCGAGTGCAAGTCGGCGGCGACGACGGGCATACCGTCGACTCCCGTGGCCTCGCGCAGGGTCGCGTGGTGGGGGGAGTCCTGTTCGTCGGCGCCCAGGACAGTCGCCTGCAACGGGGTGTAGCGGGCCTTGACCAGGTGTCCGGGGCCGCGGGTGTCGTCGGGCAGGCGGTCGGGAACGGCGATGACCAACGCGTAGCCTCCGGTGCCCAGGCCCAGGTCCAAGGCGCTGGTGTTGAGCAGGACCGTGTCGCCCACCCGGGGGCGTCCGACCAGGTCGGTGTAGGCCAGCGCGCGTCGGGTCACCGTTTCCCGTCCGCCCCCGGTGTCCACGGCCACGACGCACGGGAGCACCCCGGGCCAGGAGGGGAGGAGCTGACGGACTTCACCACGGCGCCACCGGATCATGTTGGGCACGGTACCTTCGTTGCTGAAACCGGTGACGGAGCGACGCGCGAGGCGCGGCCCGCGCCGGTCGATCCACCACACACGTCGAGAAGGGTGCTGGCGATGTCGCGCAGGAAGACGGAACGGCAGCTGAACCTGGTCATCTGTCTGCTGTCCACGCGCCGCCATCTCACCGCCCAGGAGATCCGCAAGACGGTGCTGGGGTACGCGGAGGCCGAGAGCGAGGCCGCGTTCAAGCGCATGTTCGAGCGTGACAAGCGCGAACTGCGAGACAGCGGTATCCCCATCCAGGTGGGGACCGGTGACGCGGTCAGCGGCGAGGAGGGCTACCGCATCTCGCGCACCGACTACGAGCTTCCCGAGATCGAGCTGCTGCCCGACGAGGCGGTGGTGCTGGGTCTGGCGGCGCGCGCCTGGCGGCACGCGGCCCTGGGGGAGGCGGCGGCCAACGCGCTGTTCAAGCTGCGGTCGGCCGGGGTCCCGGTGGACAGTGAGGCCGCGCCCGGGCTGTCCCCGGCCATGCGCACCGATGAGCCGTCCTTCGGCCCGGTCTGGCAGGCGGTGCGCGACCGTCGGCCGATCGCGTTCGACTACCGCAAGCCGGGCCAGGAGACGGCGGAGCGGCGCGAGGTCGAACCGTGGGGCATCGTGAACCTGCGCGGTCACTGGTACGTGGTGGGCCACGACCGGGCGCGCGGGGCGCGCCGTGTCTTCCGGCTCGGCCGGGTGCGCGGCGAGGTGACGGTGCTGCGCGGCGGCCCCGACGTGGTCGTTCCCGAGGGTGTGGACCTGCGGTCGGTGGTGGCGGGGCAGCACGCCGAACCCGAGCGGTCCGCGGTCCTGCGGGTGCGCACCGACGCCGCCCACGAACTCCGGCGCGGTGCGCGGCGTGTGGTCGCGGGTGAGCGCGACACCTCCGGTGGCGGTTGGGACACGCTCACCCTGCCCTACGCCGACACGCCCGACCTCGTGCGGCGGGTGGCCTCCTACGGAGCACGGGCGGTGGTGGTGGAACCGGTGGGGGCCCGTCAGGCGATCGCGGCGCACCTGGCCGCCACGGTCGAGTCCGGTGACGGGGCGGACGGCGCCGAAGGGGCCGTGCCCGACGAGGCCCCGGGTGCGCCCGCGCGGGGTCCGCGGTCCGCGGACCAGCTGCGCCGCCTGCTCATGCTCGTGCCCTACGCCCTGGGCCGTGACGTGGGGGTGCCCGAGGTCGCGCGGCACTTCGGGCTCAGTGAGAAGCAGGTCGTGGCCGACCTGAGCCTGTTGTGGATGTGCGGTCTGCCCGGGTACACGCCGGGCGACCTGATCGACGTGGACCTGGACGCGGCCAGGGAGACCGGCGAGATCATCATCGGCAACGCCGACACGCTGGCGCAGCCGCTG
>NZ_ANBC01000126.1 GCF_000341125.1 Nocardiopsis lucentensis DSM 44048
TGTCACTGCTGGAGGCGCTGCCCGAGGCGCAGGGCCTGGAGGGCGACGCGCTCAAGCGGGTGGGGGAGAAGCTGCGCGCGGCGGCGGGGGCCGCGGTGGCGTCGCTGGCCGACGCGGTGCAGGTGCGGGTGGAGGTGGACGAGCAGGTCGCCGACACACAGCGGCGTTGCGCCGACGCGCTGGCCTCCGGGCAGCGCCTGCACCTGCGCTATCTGTCGGGCTATCTGGACCAGGTGACCGAGCGTGACGTCGATCCGATGGGGCTGGTCGTGCAGGACGGGTACCCGTTCCTGGAGGGTTACTGCCACCTGCGCGGGGATGTGCGCCTGTTCCGTCTGGACCGGGTCCTGGACCTGAGCGTCCTGCCCCACGCGGCCCGGGTGCCCGAGGGGGTGGGGCGCCGGGACCTGTCGGCGGGGGTGCTGCAGCGCTCCGAGCGCGACACGGTGGTCACCCTCGACCTGGAGCCGTCCGCGCGGTGGGTCACCGAGGACTACGTGTGCGAGTCGGTGGCCGAGCTGCCCGGGGGAGGCGTCCGCGCGACGCTGCGCACGCCCGCGCCCGCGTGGGTGGTGCGGCTCGCCCTGGGCTTGGGGCCCGCCTGCCGGGTGGCGGCCCCGGCCGAGGTCGCCGAGGAGGTGCGAGCCGAGGCGGGGCGGGCGCTGGCGCACTACGGCGCGGGCGCGCACCGGTAGTCCTCCTGGGTTTCCGGCGGCGGGACCTCCCTCCTGTTCACCAGGGGGTGGGGTGCAGGTCATGACAGAAGGGATATGGTGGTGGGCATGATCGCCCTCGCTGTCCTTTTCGGCACGGTTCTCGCCGGGGCCGTCGTCGTCGGGGCCCTCGCCGCGAGGGCGCTCCGACACGCGCGCACGCTCTCCGCCGAGGTGGATCGGGCCACGGGCGCGTACCAGGCGAGCACAGCCGACCTACGCGAACGCGTCAACCTGAGCGGAACGTCGACGTGATGTCCGCGAAGCGCGGGACGCGTACCATCGAAGGCGCTCGGTTGCGCCCCACAGAGAGGTAGAACCATGGGAGCCATCAACGGACCCACCATCGCCATTCTGGTGGTCCTGGCCGTGTTGCTGTTCGGAGCCAAGAAACTTCCCGACCTCGCCAGGTCGGTGGGCCGCAGCGCGCGCATCCTCAAGGCCGAGAGCAAGGGCCTGATCGACGAGGAGAACAACGAGTCCGGCGACGACAAGAAGCAGCAGGAGGCCCCGCAGGCGGCGCAGCGGAACGACGCCGAGGCCCAGCACCAGGGGTACCCGCAGCTTCCCCCCGGCCAGCGGATCGTCAACGAGTCCGGTGAGCCCCAGCCCCGCACCTACGGTAACTAGGGAACTGAGGGCCCGTTCCTTGGAACGGTCACCCGAGGGGGTTACCGTTCGGGCGCTCGAACACGGTCCGAAGCGAAGCGGCAGGACCCGAAGAACACCGCCCAGGGCGCGACCTCCTGGACCGGCCCCGAGGGTGCCGGTCCGGACCCGTGTCCTTCGCGGATCACCGCGGGCGGCACCCGTCCGTGGGACCGTGCGCGGTCCCGGGGCCGGCACGCGGCTGATGGAGTAAGCGGGGTTCCGTCCGCCCGGGGCGGAACCGGACGAGAGAGAGTGACCACACGATGAGGGCACGAGGTCGGGCGGGCAATCCGGAGGCCCGGATGCCGCTCATGGACCACCTGCGTGAGCTGCGCGGCCGCCTGACCAAGGCACTGATCGGCCTCGCCCTGGGCGCCGTCGTCGGGTACGTGTTCTACCAGCAGGTGTGGGACTTCCTCACCGCGCCGTACTGCTCCCTGCCGGAGTCGTCGGCGTTCGACTCCGAGGGCTGCTCGCTCATCGTCACCGGCCCCTTCGACGCGTTCTTCGTCGCGATGAAGGTGTGGATCTTCGTCGGCGCCCTGGTGTCCGCGCCGGTCTGGCTGTACCAACTGTGGGCCTTCGTCGCCCCGGCCCTGCACACCCGGGAGAAGAAGTACGCCTACATCTTCGTCCCGCTCGCCGCGCTGCTGTTCATCGGCGGCGCCGTGCTGGCCTACAACATCACGTCGCTCGCGCTGACCGTCCTGTTCGGGTTCCTGCCCGAGGACGCCGACCCGATGCTGACCGTCGACCAGTACCTGGACTACATGGTCATCATGATGGTCATGTTCGGCCTGGGCTTCGTGATGCCGCTGCTGGTCGCGCTGCTCAACCTGGCCGGGATCCTGCCGCACGCGGCCCTGGCCAAGTGGCGCCGGGCCATCATCTTCGGCGCCTTCGCGATCTCGGCGGTCATCACCCCGGCGGAACCGATCTCGATGCTCGCGCTGGCCGTTCCGCTGGTGGTCCTGTTCGAGCTCGCCGAGCTGTTCGCCTTCCTCAACGACCGGCGCAAGCGCCGTGACGACCCGCTCGCGGACCTGGACGACGACGAGATCTCCGAGCTCGACGACACGCCCTCGGACCTGGACGAGCCGGACGTGGAGGAGAAGTCCTCCAAGCGCCGTTGAGCGGGCCCGCGACACGCTAGGGTCTGGCGGGGACCGGACGGTGCGGTTCCGGCGCCCCGGGCCGGCCCCGGGGAACGATCGGATGTTGTGAAGGGCCAAAGCGATGAGTGAGCAGTCCCCAGCCAAGCGTGAGCTTCCCCCCGAGGCCATGGGCAACGAGAAGTGGCACGACACCACGCACGCGGTGTGGATGCGGTCCTCGCTGTCCAAGGAGGAGTCCGAGGCCATCGTCGAGGTCGCCACGTTCGACGACGGTTTCCGCGCGGTGCGCGACGGCAAGTCGCCGGACAAGGGCACGCTGTTCTTCACCCCGGCGGAGTGGGAGGCGTTCGTCCTGGGCGCCCGCGACGGGGAGTTCGACATCCCCGAGGAGTACCTCACGGAGGAGGAGCGGCGGATCCAGAACCGCGAGGTCGACGTCGAGGTCGCCTGGGTGCCCTCCCCCCTGAACACGCCGGAGGCGATGGAGGAGTACCATCGCCGCCAGCGCGAGGAGGCCGAGCAGGCCCGCACCAGCGGGTCCTGAAGGGCCGGGCACGCCCGGGCGCGAGGGCGTGCCCGGCCCCGGCCGCCCGTGCGCCCTCAGTTCCCCGGGTAGCACAAGGACCTGTTGATGACCCCCGAGATCGACCTTCTGGTCAACCCCCGTTCCGGACGGGGCCGCGCCGCCGTCACCGCCGTCCGGCTCAAGGAACGCCTGCGTGAGGCGGGCGCGGACGTTCGCGTCCTGGTCGGCCACTCCGCCGCCGACAGCCGGCGTCTGGCCCGCTTGTCGGCCGCCGATCGCCCCCACGCCCTGGTGGCGGTGGGCGGTGACGGGCTGGTCCACCAGGCGGTGCAGGGGGTCGTGGGCACCGGGGTGCCGCTGGCGGTGATCCCCGCGGGGACCGGCAACGACATCGCGCGGGCGTTCGGCCGTCCCGGAAGGTCGACGCGCGACACCGCGGCCGCGATCCTGGCCGGGCGCACGCGTGCGACCGACGCGGTGCGCCTGCGGCTGGACGACGGCGCCGAACGGTACTTCCTCAGTGTGCTGGCCTGCGGGTTCGACGCCCGTGTCAACGAGCGGGTGAACGGTTTCCGGTTCGGTGTGGGCCGGGCCGGATACGTGGTGGGTCTGCTGTCGGAGCTGCGTTCCTTCACCCCCACGGACTTCACCGTCGACGTGGACGGGCGCCGGATCGAGGAGCCGGGCATGCTGGTGGCGGTGGGCAACACCAGCGCCTACGGGGGCGGCATGCACATCTGTCCCGACGCGGTCCCCGACGACGGACTGCTGGACGTGGTGTTCCTCCGGGCGGCTCCGCTGTCGCGGTTCGTGCGGCTCTTCCCGCTGGTGTTCAGCGGCGGTCACACCGGCTTGGAGCAGGTCGTGGTCGAGCGCGGCCGTTCGGTCGCCATCCGCGGGGAGGCCGGCGCCGTCTACGCCGACGGTGAGCGGATCGGCCCTCCGCCACTGGTCTGTGACGTCGTCTCGGGCGCGGTCGAGATGTTGGACTTGACCTCATAGTCTGAGAGGCATATGAGTACTCACGCTGAGCGGTACGCCGCCTTCCGTCGGCGCAAGAGCGCCTCCAGCGCCGCGATCGAGGCCTTCCAGGGGCTCTACGGGTTCGAGTTCGACCCTTTCCAGGTCCGTGCCTGCAAGGCGTTGGAGTACGGTCACGGGGTCCTGGTCGCCGCGCCCACCGGATCGGGTAAGACCGTGGTCGGTGAGTTCGCCGTCCACCTGGCGTTGAGCCAGGGCACCAAGTGCTTCTACACCACGCCCATCAAGGCGCTGTCCAACCAGAAGTACAACGACCTGGTCAGCCGCTACGGCAGCGAGCAGGTCGGGCTGCTGACCGGCGACAACAGCGTCAACGGTGAGGCGCCGGTGGTCGTGATGACCACCGAGGTGCTGCGGAACATGCTCTACGAGGGGTCCTCGACCCTCGGCGGGCTGGCGTACGTGGTCATGGACGAGGTGCACTACCTCGCCGACCGCTTCCGCGGCGCGGTGTGGGAGGAGGTGATCATCCACCTGCCCGAGTCGGTGCGGATGGTCGCCCTGTCGGCCACGGTCAGCAACGCCGAGGAGTTCGGCGAGTGGCTCCAGCAGGTGCGCGGCGACACCACCGTCATCGTCGACGAGAAGCGGCCGGTCCCGCTGTGGCAGCACGTCATGGTGGGCCACCGGATCCACGACCTGTTCGCC
>NZ_ANBC01000127.1 GCF_000341125.1 Nocardiopsis lucentensis DSM 44048
CGTGGGCGGACAGAAGCTCGCGATCAACCCGAGGCTGAGCCGGATCGCCGAGGAGGACGCGCGCACCACCCAGCTGGCGCACCGCCGCCGCTCGCCCCAGTCGCGGGCGCGCAAGAACGGCACCATGCGGCCCCGCACCCGGTACGCGCCGCCGTCGCGGCCCACGATCATCGAGAAGCTCGACGACGAGGGCCTGCTGCCCGCGATCACCTTCATCTTCAGCCGCGCCGGATGCGACGACGCCGTGCGCCAGTGCGTGGCCTCGGGGCTGGTGCTCACCACCCCCGAGGAGGCCGCGCAGATCCGCGAGTACGCGGAGACGCGGTGCGCCGACATCCCTCCGGCGGACCTGGCCGTGCTGGGCTTCGAGCAGTGGCTGCGCGCCCTGGAGGCGGGGATCTCCGCCCACCACGCGGGCATGCTGCCCACGTTCAAGGAGATCGTCGAGGACCTGTTCTCCCGGGGACTGATCCGCGCGGTGTTCGCGACCGAGACCCTCGCCCTGGGCATCAACATGCCCGCCCGCACGGTGGTCATGGAGAAGTTGGACAAGTGGAACGGTGAGACCCACGCCCAACTGACCCCGGGCGAGTACACCCAGCTGACCGGGCGTGCTGGGCGGCGGGGGATCGACGTCGAGGGCCACGCCGTGGTCGTGTGGCAGGCCGGGACCGACCCCGAGTCGGTAGCGAGCCTTGCGGGCACCCGCACCTACCCGCTCAACTCCAGTTTCCAGCCGTCCTACAACATGGCGGTCAACCTCGTCGGCCAGGTGGGACGCCGACGCAGCCGCGCCATGCTGGAGGAGTCCTTCGCCCAGTTCCAGGCCGACCGGGCCGTGGTGGGCCTGGTCAAGCAGCTGCGCAAGCAGGAGGAGGCCCTGGAGGGGTACGCGGCCTCCGCCGAGTGCCACCTGGGCGACTTCATGGAGTACGCGGCGCTGCGCCGCGCCCTGAGCGACCGCGAGTCGATGCTGGCCAAGACCAGGTCGGTCCGGCGCCGCGACGAGGCCCTGGAGAGCCTGGAGAAGCTGCGTCCGGGCGACATCATCCGCATTCCCTCGGGCCGTTTCTCCGGCCACGCCGTCGTCCTGGACCCCGGCCTGAAACTGGATCTTCCGGCGCCGCTGGTGCTGACCGCGGACAAGCAGGTCAAGCGGGTCAACGCCAGCGACTTCACGGTCCCCGTGCACCCGTCGGGGCGCATGCGCATCCCCAAGTCGTTCTCGGCCCGGTCGCCGCGGTCGCGTCAGGACCTGGCCTCGACCCTGCGCAACAAGCTCCGGGAACAGGGCGACACCCCCAGGGCCGGGCGCGCTCCGCGTGAGGTCGGGGAGGACGAGGAGGTGCTGCGGCTGCGTTCCGAGCTGCGTCAGCACCCCTGCCACGGGTGTGACGAGCGTGAGGAGCACGCCCGCTGGGCCGAGCGCTACTTCCGGCTGCACAAGGAGACCGAGGGCCTGCGCCGCCGGGTGGAGGGGCGTTCGCACGTGATCGCGCGGACCTTCGACCGGGTGTGCGGGGTGCTGGACGACCTGGGCTACCTGACCGGCGACACGGTCTCCGACGACGGGGCGCGCCTGGCCAAGGTGTACTCGGAGCTGGACCTGCTGGTCGCCGAGTGCCTGCGGCGGGGGCTGTGGAAGGACCTGACCCCGGTGGACATGGCGGCCGTCGCCGCCGCGCTGGTCTACGAGCCGCGCCGCAACGACGATCCGTTCCCGAGGGTGCCCGCCGGACGGGTCGAGGAGACCCTGGAGGAGATGGTGCGGCTGTGGAGCGACCTCAACGACGTCGAGTCGCGGCACCGGGTGTCGTTCCTGCGCCAGCCCGACCTCGGGTTCGTGTGGACCGCCCACCGCTGGGCCAGGGGGGACCGCCTCGACGCGATCCTGCGGCAGGGCGGCA
>NZ_ANBC01000128.1 GCF_000341125.1 Nocardiopsis lucentensis DSM 44048
CGGTGACTTCGTGCGAACCGCGAAGATGCTGGGGGACATGCTCGGCCAGATCGCCGGGGCCACCGGGGACCCGCAGGTGCGCTCCACCGCGCGCAAGGCCACCGACCTCGTCCTGCGCGGCGTGGTCGCCTACTCGTCGTTCAACTGATCCCGGCCCTCCGGGCGCTCGCGCGAGCGCCCGGGAGCGGACCTCAGCGGCCGGGCGGGGGGATCTCCCCGGAGCCGCGGACCACCAGAGCGGTGGGGACGCGCTCCTCCCGGGGCGGGGCGTCGTCGCCCGCGATGCGCTCGAACAGCCGCCGGACCGCGAGGGTGCCGATCCGCACCACGTCCTGGGCGACCACGGTCACCCGGGGGACGAGCAGGTCGGCCATGGGGAAGTCGTCGAAGCCGACCACGGCCACGCGTTCGTGCAGGCCGCGCTCCTGGAGGGTCTGGATGGCGCCGATGGTCACCAGGTTCTGCGCGGTGAACAGGGCGGTGGGCGGGTGGTCGGAGTCGAGCAGGGCGGCCACGGCGCGGGCGGCGCTGGCGGTGTCGGGCAGGTCCTGGACGACGTGTCCGGGGCGTTCGGACAGGCCCCGTTCGGCCAGGGCGGCCCGGTAGCCCGCGACGCGTTCGCCGACGGTGCTGATGGTGCTCGCGTCGCCCAGGAAGGCGATCTCGGTGTGTCCGTGGTCGGCCAGGTGCAGGACCGCCTCGCGGGCGCCCTCGGTGTTGGTGGCCAGCACGGCGTCGGCGGCCAGCCCGCGCGGGGGCCGGTCGACGAACACCACGGGGGTGCCGGTGCGGATCTCCCGGTGCAGGTACCCGTGGTCGGGGGCGGCGGGGACGATGATGATGCCGTCCACCCGGTGCAGGGTGGCGGCGCGCACCAGCTCCAGCTCGCGCTGGGGGTCCTCGTCCAGGCTCCCGGCGAAGACCAGGGAGTCGTGGTCGCGGGCGACGTCCTCCACCGCCCGGCTCAGGGTGGCGGAGAAGGGGTTGGCCACGTCCTCCAACAGCAGGGCGATCTGGCGGGTCGCGCCGTCGGTGCGTCGCAGGCTGGAGGCGGCGAGGTTGGGCTGGAAGTCCAGCTGGACGATGGCGCGGGTGACGCGGTCGCGCAGTTCGTCGGAGACGGTGGAGACGCCGTTGATGACGCGGGAGACGGTCTTGATGCTCACGCCCGACAGCGCGGCGACGTCCTTCATGGTGGCCCGGCGGACCGGTTCCCCGGACGCGGACCGCGGCTCGCTGCCCCTGTGCTGCACCGACACTCGAACTCCGACTTCTCTGCGCGACGCCTTGACCGTCGTTCCCACAGGCGGGCGGGGCGGCGCCGGGAGGCACCGCCCCTGAGCGCTCACCGCCGGTCTCCGGCGGGTGGGGACGCTCTCATTGTGCCGCACCCGCCTGGTGCGGGGTGAGCGGGCGGACGGTGACCTCCTCGGCGAGCCCGTTCCCGCCCCTGGTGTAGAGGGTGACGCCGGTGGCGGAGGGGTCGGGGAAGGCCAGGTGGGTGAGTACCGCGCGGCCGTCGGCGGCGAACACCTCCACCGACGAGGTGTCCACGACCACGCGCAGGCGCAGCGTGCCGTCCTCCAGGGGCAGGGGGACGGCGCCGCGGCTGGGGAAGGCGTGGTGGAAGCCGGTGTTGCCGGCGCGGGTCCGGTCGACGAACAGCTCCCCCGCCTCGGTGTCGTAGCCGATCACGGTCGCCTGGTCGCCGTCGTCGTGAACGCGCAGGCCGATCTCGTCGGACCCGTTCGGCCGGAGTGTCACCTCCACCTGGTGGGCCTGGCCGGGTCCGGGGTCGACCAGGTGGTGGCCGCCCGGGCCGACGGGGACGCGGACGCGCTGGTAGAGCGGTGCTTCGTAGACCTCCTGGAGCTGGTCGACGGGGTTCTGGACGAGCCGGGGCCGTCCGTCGATGGTCTCCAGCTCCAGCTGGCGGGGCAGGGCCATCTGGCCGCGCCAGGGGGTGGTGGGCAGGGCCCCGGCGTACTGCCAGTTGCTCATCCAGGCCATGGTGATCCGGGCGCCGTCGGGGGTGTCGTTGTAGGACACGGCGGCGTAGTAGTCGCGGCCCCAGTCGAGCCAGTCGTAGTCGGCCAGTCCTGGCTGGGGGTGGTCGGACAGGACGACGTGGTCGAGGAGGATGTGGCCCCAGCCTCCGGTGGCGTCGTCGTTGACGCGCAGGCGGGCGGTGCGGCCGACCAGGTCGCTGACGTCCCAGGAGACCCAGTCGAGGTGTTCGCTGTCGCGGCCGGTGGCGGTGCGCACGACCTCGCCGTCCACGACCAGGTTGACCGAGGCGTCCCCGCCTTGGCCGGTGTTGGGGTGGTTTCCTCCGCCGACGAGGAGGTTGACGTGGTCGCGGTCGATGGTGAA
Organism: Nocardiopsis lucentensis DSM 44048; assembly: GCF_000341125.1. GTDB lineage: Bacteria > Actinomycetota > Actinomycetes > Streptosporangiales > Streptosporangiaceae > Nocardiopsis > Nocardiopsis lucentensis. The sequence goes on from NZ_ANBC01000128.1 coordinate 2,374, forward strand.
TTCGGGTGAGGTCGCGTGGCCGCGCGGCGCGTCGCCGCCGACGAAGCTGTTGAGCAGGTGTTCGCCCTCGTAGCCGTACACGTGCTGTTGGCCGGGCAGGGCGCCCTGGGCGGGCACGGTGCCGAAGGGTCCGTCACCGCCGGTGCCGTCGAGGTCGTTGACCACCTCCCAGTCGCCGTAACCGCTTTCGAAGTCGGCGAACACCTCGCCCTCGGGCGGCCCGGAGTCGACGAGGTGCTCCGGGGTGAAGGTGGTGCCGTCGAAGTCGCCGACGAAGTACTGGGCGCCGGACCCTCCGGCGACCGACCCGGGGTTGAGGTTGACGATGAGTACCCAACGGGTGTCGTCGGGGTCGCCGTCGACGGGGAGTTCGAACAGGTCGGGGACCTCCCAGATACCGCCGTCGGCGTGTGCGGGGCCGAAGTCGCTGAGGAACTCCCACTCCAGGAGGTCGTCGGAACGGTAGAAGTGGACGACGTGGTCGGTGGCGACGACGGCGGCCATCACCCAGTAGCCGCCCTCCTCGTACCAGAACACCTTGGGGTCGCGGAAGTTCGGGTCGCCGATGTCCAGGACGGGGTTGCCCTCGTACCGCTCCCAGGTGTAGCCGCCGTCGAGGCTGTAGGCGAGGGATTGCGCCTGGATGCCGGGGCGGTCGGAGGCGTCGGTGTGGGCGCTGGTGTAGACGGCGACCAGGGGCGGGTTCTGCGCGGTGCCCAGGCCGCTGGTGTTGTGTTCGTCGAAGACGACGCCGCCGGAGAAGACGTGCTCCTGGTCGGTGTACGGGATGGCCAGCGGCTGCTGTTCCCAGTGGATCAGGTCGGGGCTGGTGGCGTGCCCCCAGGACATGTTGCCCCACTGGTCGCCCTCGGGGTTGTACTGGAAGTACAGGTGGTAGCGGCCGTCGTGGTGGACGAGGCCGTTGGGGTCGTTCATCCAGTTCTCGGCCGGGGTGAAGTGCAGCTGGGGCCGGTGCGGGTGGTCGGCGGTCGCGGAGCCGGGCGCCGCGGCGGTGAGGGTCAGGGCGGCTCCGGTGGCCAGGGCGGTCACGACGGCCAGGGCGGCTGTGCCCCGGGAGCGTCTGCGAGGGGTGCGGTGGAGCGGTTGTCGGTGCATGTGCCTCTCCGATCTCGACCCCGAGGGAGGTTCCACGGCGGGGGCTCGCGGCCAGTGGTGGTGGCGACCGGGCGATCCGTGGGTTGCTGGGAGGTTTCCGGGGTCGGTGACGTGGCTCACCATGCATCGAGTGAGTCAACGTTGTCAACGGGGTCTCCCTGATTGTCCTGGTTGATTGAACTGCTGTTACTTCAGGGGTTGACACAGGCTTGATGCCTCTATGAAACTTTCGGGACATCGTTGTCTCGGTGATGCGAGTCTCGTGGCAGCGCACTGATCCCCCGCCTCGCGTCCAGCGTGGCCGCGCAGAAGGAGAAACCCATGACGAACGCACCGTGGACACGTCGGGCCCTGGCCGTCACCGCGGGACTGGGTCTGGTGACCTCGGTGGCCGCCTGTTCCGGCGGCGAGGAGGGGGGTGACGACACGGTCCTGGTCGGACTCATCACCAAGACCGAGACCAACCCGTTCTTCGTCAAGATGCAGGAGGGCGCCCGGGAGGCCGCCGACGAGCACGGCGTGACCCTTCAGACCTACTCCGGCGAGTACGACGGCGACAACGAGAGCCAGGTCCAGGCGGTGGAGAACCTCATGGCCGCCGGCGCCGACGGCATCCTCATCACGCCCAACGACTCCGAGGCGATCGTTCCCGTGCTGGACCAGGCCCGCGCCGCCGGGATCATGGTCGTCGCGCTGGACACCCCCACCGAGCCCGCCGACGCGGTCGACGCCACCTTCGCCACCGACAACTTCCTCGCCGGTGAGCTCATCGGGCAGTGGGCGGCCCAGCGGTTCGAGGAGGCCGGTGAGGAGCCGCGCGTGGCCATGCTCGACCTCAACCCCAACCAGATCGCCGTGGACGTCGCCCGTGACCAGGGCTTCCTTCAGGGGCTGGGGGTCGACATCGCCGACCCGGCGCAGATCGGTGACGAGGACGACCCCCGGATCGTCGGCCACGACGTCACCGAGGGCGCCGAGGAGGGCGGGCGCACCGCGATGGAGAACCTCCTCCAGCGCGACCCCGACCTCAACCTCGTCTACACGATCAACGAGCCCGCCGCGGCCGGAGCCTACGAGGCGCTGCGCGCCGCGGGCCGCACCGACGACGTGACCATCGTGTCGGTCGACGGCGGCTGCCCGGGCGTGGACAACGTCGCCAGCGGTGTCATCGGCGCCACCTCCATGCAGTTCCCGCTGGACATGGCGGCCATGGGCGTCGAGGCGGTCGTCGAGTACGCCGAGTCCGGCCAGACGCCCGAGGCGTCCGAGGGCCTGGACTTCGTCAACACCGGCGTCGAGCTCGTCACCGACGAGGAGGCCGACGGCCTGGAGTCCCGGGACAGCGCCTGGGGCCAGGAGAACTGCTGGGGCTGAGTCGGCCGGAGACCGCCCGCCACGAGACGAAGGAAGAACCGAACCACCGTGACCACCTCGAACACCCCTCGGGTGACCACAGCGAGCCCCGAACCGCCGCCGCTCAGGCCGGAGGCCGACGTACGCCCCCAGAACCTGGCCGACCGGATCCAGAACCTCCTGCACGCCCAGGCCACCCTCGGTCCGGCCGCGGTCCTGCTGATCACCGTCCTGGCGTTCGCCCTGATCAGCCCCAACTTCCTCCAGCCCACGAACCTGTCGCTGATCCTCCAGCAGACGGCCGTCATCGGCACGCTGGCGCTGGGCCAGACCCTGATCATCCTCACCGCGGGCATCGACCTGTCGGTGGGCTCGATCATGGTGCTGTGCTCCATCATCATGGGGAGGCTGTCGGCCGACCTGGGTGTGCCCGCGCCGGTCGCCCTCCTCGTGGGCTTGGCCAGCGGCATGGCGTGCGGACTGTTCAACGGCTTCCTCGTCACCAGGGTCAAGCTGCCGCCCTTCATCGTCACCCTGGGCTCGCTCAACATCTTCTTCGCGCTGAACCTGTGGATCTCCCGCAGTGAGACGATCCGCGGCGCGGACATGGGGGACCTGCTGCTGTGGACCGGCCGGGTGGTCACCGTCGGCGACACCCGTATCACCTACGGCTCCATCCTCATGCTGGTCATCGTCGCGGTGCTGGCCTACGCGCTGCACCGCACCCGGTGGGGGCGGCACGTGTACGCCACCGGTGACGACCGGGAGGCCGCGCGTCTGGCGGGCATCCGGGTCAACCGGGTGCTGCTGAGTGTCTACGCGGTCGCGGGCCTGGTGTACGCGGTGGGCGCGTGGATGCTCATCGGCCGGATCGCCTCGGCCAGCCCGCAGGCCGGCGTCATGGACAACCTCGACAGCATCACCGCCGTGGTCCTGGGCGGCACCAGCCTCTTCGGCGGGCGGGGCATGATCATCGGCACCGTCATGGGCGCGCTCATCGTGGGGGTGTGCCGCAACGGCCTGTCCCTGGCGGGGGTGGACGTGCTGTGGCAGAACTTCGCCGTGGGCGTCCTGGTGATCCTCGCCGTCTCCCTCGACCAGTGGATCAGAAAGGTTCGACGATGACCCAGCCGACCCCACGGACCGACCTCGTCGCACCACCGGAGGAGACGGTGACCGACCCTTCCACCACGCGGCCGGTTCTCCAGGCACGCGGCCTGGTCAAGCGCTACGGCGGGGTGACCGCCCTGTCCGGGGCCGACCTGGAGCTCTACCCCGGGGAGATCCTCGCCGTCATCGGCGACAACGGCGCGGGCAAGTCCAGCCTGATCAAGGCCCTGTCGGGGGCGATCGTCCCCGACGAGGGGGAGATCCTGGTGGACGGTGCGCCCGTGCGGCTGCCCACCCCGATCGCCGCCCGGGAGGCGGGGATCGAGACCGTGCACCAGAGCCTGGCGGTCTCACCGTCCCTGGACATCGCCACCAACCTCTTCCTCGGGCGGGAGCTGCGCCGCCCGGGCGTGCTCGGGTCGGTGTTTCGGATGCTCGACCGGGCGCGGATGCGGGCCGAGGCCGCCCGGCACCTGGACGACCTGGGCATCATGACCATCCAGAACCCCAACCAGGCGGTGGAGACGCTCTCGGGCGGTCAGCGCCAGGCGGTCGCGGTGGCTCGTGCGGCGGCCTTCGGCCACAGGGTCGTGATCATGGACGAGCCGACCGCGGCGCTGGGCGTGCGCGAGTCCCGTGCGGTTCTCGACCTCATCCTCCGGGTCCGCGACAAGGGGCTGCCGGTGATCCTCATCAGCCACAACATGCCGCACGTGTTCGAGATCGCCGACCGGGTCCACGTCCAGCGGCTGGGCCGTCGGGCCGCCACCCTCGATCCCTCGGGATGCTCCATGTCCGACGCGGTCGCGGTGATGACCGGTGCCCTGGATCCGGCGGAGCTGTCCGAGAGCGCCCTGGCGCCGGGGGCCGTCCGATGATCCTCGTGTGCGGCGAAGCCCTCGTCGACCTGGTTCCCCAGGAGGACGGCGGCCTGTGGCGGGCGGTGCCCGGCGGCGGACCGGCCAACGCCGCGGTCGCCCTGACCCGGCTCGGTGAGGAGGCCGCCCTGGTGTGCCGCCTGTCCGGTGACGTGTTCGGGCGCCAGATCCGGGCCCACCTGGCCGAACGCGGGGTGGACCTGGAATGGGCCGTGGCCGCCCGAGAGCACGCCACGATGGCCGTGGTGGGCCTGGACGCCGACGGGGCCGCGGAGTACTCCTTCTACCTGGAGGGGACCGTCGACTGGCAGTGGCGTCCGGAGGAGCTGCCCGAACCGTCCGAGGACGTCCGGGCGATCCACACCGGCTCCCTGGCCGCCGCGCTGGAGCCGGGGGCGGGGGTGCTGCGTGAGTGGGCGCGGTCCCACCGGGACCGGGTGGTGATCTTCCACGACGTCAACGCCCGGCCCGCGGTGGGGCTGGACCGGGCCGCGTTCACCGAGGGCGCGGGACGGTGGATGGACGTGGCCCACGTGGTGAAGGTGAGCGACGAGGACCTGGCGTGGCTGGAGCCGGGGCGCGACCCGGTCACGGTCGCCGAGCGGTTGGTCGTCCGGCACGAACTCGACCTGTTGCTGCTCACGCGGGGCGGCGACGGGGCGGTGGCGCTGTCGGCGCGCTGGGGCGACCGCGTGTCGGTGCCGGGCGCGCCGGTTTCGGTCCGGGACACCGTGGGCGCGGGCGACACCTTCGGCGCGGCCGTGCTCGCCCGCCTGTCCGACCTGGGCTACCTGGACCGTCCGGGCAAGCTCGCCGCGCTGGCCCCGGGCACGGCGGGGGAGGTTCTGGAGTTCGCGGCCGGGGCCGCGGCGCTGGCCTGTACGACCGAGGGCGCCGACCCTCCCGACCGTGCCGGGGTGGAGCGGTTCCTGCGCGGAACACCGGGGGTCGCTGAGTGTTGACCGGTTCGGGCGCCGGCAGGGTGCTTGTGGACGGGGCTGCGCCGTAGGCGTCCTTTGAGGGTGGTGGAGGGCGTCGGGCGGGCGGAGTCGAACCGCGAGCGGGGAACGAGCGTCAGGCGAAGGTGAGGATGAGGAATCCCTGCCCTGCGGGTGGCCGAACACGGGCCGAAGCGAAGCGGCGGGCCCGAAGAAACACCACCTAGTGGTACCCCCGTGGTCGGGGAGACCTCCGGGTGAGGCCATCATGGGGGGAGCACGGGACCCGTCCAGGGGTGTGCGGTGGACTCCGTCCATCGTGTCCGTCCTGGGGGCCTGTAGTCCGCAACACACCTGAAGCGAGGATTGAGCAGTGCTGCGCACCCTCATCAACGGCAAGATCCACCGAGCCACCGTGACCCAGGCCGACCTGCACTACGTCGGCTCGGTGACGATCGACGCCGACCTGATGGACGCCGCCGACATCGTCGACGGAGAGCAGGTCCACATCGTCGACATCGACAACGGCAACCGACTCGTCACGTACGCGATCACGGGTGAGCGCGGCAGCGGCGTGATCGGGATCAACGGCGCCGCGGCGCGTCTGGTGAGCCCGGGCGACCTGGTCATCATCATCTCCTACGCCCAGGTCACCGAGGCCGAGCGGGCTGAGCACGTCCAGCACATCGTGCACGTGGACCGGGACAACCGGATCGTGGCGCTGGGCAACGACCCGGCCGAGCCGATCCCCGGGAGCGAACTCGTCTCCGGGCGCTGACCGCCCTCCCTCCGGTCCGAAGGCCGGTGACGGAGCACCCGCCGCCGGACGCGCACGCGTCCGGCGGCGGGGCGCGTTCGGGGTCGGCCCGCCCCGGATGGCCGGATCCGGCCTGCTCGGTGCCGCTCCGGGGCGGGTACGTCCAGCGGCGGGATGGACGGTGCTGACGAGGAGCGGCGGCGGGTCGCCGAGTACGTCGAGTGGCAGAAGCAGGGGGCGTGGACGGTCCTGTGGGGCCTTTACACCCGTTGTTTCTGGGCGTACGCGTGCTGGCCGGTGGTACCCGAGGAGGGGCTCGTGATCAGCGCGCGTGATCATCACGAACTGTACGCGCTGATGCGCTCCGTGGAACGTGAGCACGGTTACCTGAGGTGGCGCTACGGCCGAAAGTGACGAAGGTTTACGATTCATCCGTTGTCAGGATGAATCGAAAGGCGGGCCTCGTGACCACGGAATCCACGTTGGGCGGTCGGGGGCTCACGGAGGACCAGCGCGCTCGCCTGCAGCGCCGTACCGTTCTGACGCTGATGATCACCCAGGTCGTCGGCGGCATCGGAATGGGCTCCATGCTGGCCGTGGGTGCGCTCATCGCCCGGGACCTGACCGGTTCGGACACCTGGTCGGGTATGGCCACCACGATGATCACGCTGGGCGCGGCCGTGTTCGCCTTGCCCCTCGCCTCGATCGCCACGCGGCGCGGACGCCGTCCCGGGCTGGCACTCGGATGGGCCATGGGCGGGGTGGGCAGCTCCGTGGTCATCGCGGCCACGGTCATGGAGTGGTTCGTCCCGTTCCTGGTCGGCATGGTGCTCATCGGCGCGGGGACCGCCACCAACCTCCAGGCCAGGCACGCCGCCGCCGACCTGGCCGGTGAGGGCACCCGAGGCCGCGACCTGTCGGTCGTGGTGTGGGCGACGACCGTCGGCGCCGTGCTGGGCCCCAACCTCATCGGTGTCGGCGGGCGCGTGGCCGCGCTGGTCGGTCTGCCCGAACTGCTCGGTCCGGTGCTGTTCACCACCGCCGGATTCGCCCTCGGCGCGGCCCTGACGCTGGTGCTGTTGCGCCCCGACCCGCTGTTGGCGAGCGCCGCGCGGGTGGACGCACCCGGCGCCGGCCCGTCCACCGCGGTTCCGACGCGGCGGTCCCCGCTGTCGGGTCTGCCCGAGGTCACCGGCAACCCCCGGGCCCTGCTGGCGATCGTCGGGATCGTGGCCAGCCACACCGTCATGGTCGCGGTCATGACCATGACCCCCGTGCACATGTCCCACCACGGGGTCGCGCTGACGGTCGTCGGACTGACCCTCTCGCTGCACATCGCCGGGATGTACGCGTTCTCCCCGCTCGTGGGCTGGCTCACCGACCGTCTCGGCCGGGTGCCCGTGCTGTTGGCCGGGCAGGGGGTGCTCTTGACGGCCGTGGCGGTCGCCGGTACGGCCGGGGACGACGAGGCGCGGGTGACGCTTGGCCTGGTGCTGCTCGGCCTGGGGTGGTCGTTCGGCCTGGTGTCCGGGTCGACGCTGTTGGCCGAGTCGGTGCCCGACGCCGTGCGTCCGCGGGTACAGGGCCTGAGCGACCTGCTCATGAACCTGGGTGGTGCGTCGGCGGGCGCGATGTCGGGGGTCGTGCTCACCCAGGCGGGCTTTGGCGGTCTCAACCTGTTCGCCGCGCTGTTCACCCTCCCGGTCGTGGTGCTCGCGGTGCGCGCGCTCGTGGCCGGTCGCGGTGGGGACGCCGGCACCTCCTGAGCGGTCACGCCGAAAACTCGGCCGGACCTTTACCGGAAACGCCCTGGTGGTGCCCCCTGCGCGTGCTCTCGCGCGGTTACGGTGCAGTTCGGAAGGCGCCTACCGGCCCCGGTGGGCGGACGCGGCTGGACGAGGGGTGTGCTCATGACCGACCGAGAGCCTGAGGAGGGACCGGAGGAGCGTCCGGGGCCCCACCCGGCCGAGGGCGGTGAGGGGCCCTCCGGTGGGAAGCCTGAGGAGCCCTGGGGCCAGTCCGAGGGGCCCGAGGAGCCTGGTCGGCCGCCCGGAGGGGTTCCACCGGGGGAACACCCCACGGGGGCGCCGCCGGAGCCGGTCACCGGTGAACCGTCGGAGGGTCCCAGCGGGCGGGCGCAGGCCGGGTTCGAGCACGCCGGGTACGCCCCGGGGTACGGCGAGACGGACATGGCGGGAGCCGGGGCCGGCAGCTACCCCGGGGGGCCGCCGCCTCCGCCGCCCCCGCAGGGGCCGCCGTGGGGCGTGCCGCCGCCCGGCGGGTACGGTCCGCCCCCGCCCAAGCCCACGCCATGGGGCAAGATCATCGGGATCGGCTGCGGCGTCCTCCTGCTCCTGCTGCTCCTCCTGGGCGGGTGCACCGCGCTCCTGCTGGTCGCGGCGGGGGGTGACGGGATGTCCCCGGACGTGTCGGAGACCATGGAGCCTGAGGGCACGCCCACGGCGGAGGACGTGACCGAGGAGATCACCGCGCGGATGACCGAGTTCGAGCCCAGTCCGCTCTACACCGACGGTGCGTACACGACCGTCGAGGTGACCATCACCAACAACGGTGAGGACGAGATCGACATCAACCCGCTGTACTTCTCGATCGTGGACACCGAGGGCGTCGAGCACGGCACCGGTGAGGCCATCGCCATGGACGACAACGAGCTGGAGGTGCAAAAGCTCGCTGCGGGGGAGAGCGTGAGCGGGACGATCACCGTGCGCGGTGATGTGAACGTGGACCGGGTCGTCTTCAACCCCTTCTACCACGGGCCGGTGGAGATCCCGGTGGCGCGGGGGTAGTTCCCTGGGGGGAACGGTGACGTGAAGGGGCCGGGGAGGGCCGGTCAGGGGGCCAGCGCGGGGTCGCGCAGCCACTCGGACAGGTCCTCGCGGCGTTCGGCGTCGCACTTGAGCGGGCATGTGGTGCAGAACCCGTGTTCGGGGTCGCCCTTGTAGTCGAAGCAGCACGTGCCCCGGACCGCCCAGGTGCCGCGCGGGTTCTCCGGGGCGAAGGGGAACAGGCGCGGGCGTCGGCGCGTGACCGCGCCCGCCGCGATGACGGCGTCGCCGAGCCCCGCGGCCAGCTCCCAGGCCTGGCGGGCGTCGCGCCCGAGGTAGCGGGCCGGGTTGAGCATGTAGAAGTGCAGCGTGTCGACCACCCAGCCCCACAGGGTGCGCAGACCCGCGCGCGAGTGGGCGTGCAGGGCGGCCAGCAGCGGGCCGAAGGTGTCCACGACCCCCTCAGCCGCGAGCCGCAGCTGTTCGTCCCGGTCCCGGGCGGTGACCGTGTCCGCGCGTCCGGCCGCGGGATCGTCGGGCAGGACGATCCACCGGGCGCCCGCCACGACCGGGGTGGCGAAGCGCGACCGGACCGTGTCCCAGGGCAGGTACAGGGTGTCGGGGGTCAGCAGCGGTGTTCGCCCGGTCAGGTACAGCGAGGCCGCGACGAGGAAGATCGGTTCGCGCAGGGTCACGCGGAGGAAGTTGGTGGCGGCCGGGAGACGGTGGCCGGGGCCGTGCTCGGTGCGCAGCTTGTCGTGCAGGACGGGGAGCCATCCGTCGGTGACCAGGTGGTCGGAGCGGTGCCAGTGGACGTCCCCCGGGATGTCCGGGACCGGCGGGCCGGAGCGGGGCAGGCCGGGCAGCGGCGCGAACCTCAGTGGTGCACACGCGTCACGCAGTGCCTCAAGCGGATCTGGAGTCACCGCTGGAACCTGCCCTTCGTCGCACGAAACCGTCACGTCCGGGGGAGCGGCCGCAGTTCCCTCGGGGACGGGATGCGCCTCATTAAGTGAGGCTACCCTAATGCGCGGCGCGGGGGCAATGGCCGACGCTGGTGTCTCCGCGCACTGGGGAGGGCGAAAGCGCAGGTCCGAGTGGGTGCATCTGGTTCTGTGGGGGTTCGGGTGGTGGTGGTTCGGCGTCGGTACTGGAGCCACCGTTCGAGGGTGATCAGGGGCAGGACCCAGCTCAGGTAACTGCTGGAGGAGGCGACGGACGGGAGCATCGCCTCGACGTCACCCCCGAAACCGCTGTGCAGCCAGGGCGGCATGAGCAGTCCCAGGAGCACGAGCATGATCCGGTTGAGGGCGATCCCGTAGAGCAGCGCGAAACTGCGCAGCATCCACTCCCGGTGGCGGGTGAGGTCGCGTCGGCGGGGCGCCAGGTAGCCCAGGACGGTGAAGCCCAGCCACAGGATGGCCCAGAGGGTGTTGCTGATTCGGGTGTCAGCGCCGGTGGAGTCGAGCGGAGCGATGAGCAGCCCGGGGACGCCGACCAGCGGGACGCCGAGCAGGACGTAGACGCGTCCGCTCCAGCGGTGGACGGTCGGGTGGTGACGGCGCGGCCACGGCCACACCTGGAGCGGCACGATCAGCGTCAGCAGGGCTCCGCCGAAGATGTGCGTGACCAGGAGCGGGTAGTGCCAGGCGAGGTCCTGGCGGACGGGCAGGCGGGCCTGGGCCGGGTCCAGGGTCGTGTACGGCGGCAGGGCGTAGGCCACGAAGGCCAGGCCGAGGAGGGCGAGCGGGGCGATCCAGGGGCGCCGCCACCAGCGTTCGCGGGTCGGGGCGGGCCGGTCGTGGCGGTCGGCGGCGGGGGCGGTGTGGTGGGGGGACGCGTCATGCCTGGTCTCCGTGATCGGAATGCCGTGGAATCAAACCGTGTATCTCATGCACTAATTAGTGTAGATCATACACATATCTAGGATGGAGTCGAGCGCACACACGACGACTGGTGGGGCATGAGCGAGCGACGGCCGGAATCGGGCATGACAAGGGAGATCGAGCTCCTGTGGGGGCTGCGTGAACCCGGCAGGCGCGGGCCCAAACCCAAGCTCAACCGGGAGGGGGTCGTCCGGGCGGCCGTGGCCGTCGCCGACGCCGAGGGGCTGGAGGGCGTCTCCATGCAGCGGGTGGCCCGGGAGCTCGGCTACACGACCATGTCCCTGTACCGCCACGTGGACAGTAAGGAGGACCTGCTGGTCCTCATGGTCGACGCGGCCATGGCCCAGGACCCGCCCGAACCCCGTGCCGACGGGGACTGGCGGGCCGGGATCCAGGCGTGGGTGTCAGGCTGCCGGGAGATGTACCGCCGTCACCCCTGGGTGGTCTTCGCGGCCGTGTTCGGTCCGCCGCTCGGCCCCAACGGGCTCCGGTGGATGGAGGCCGGGCTGCGCGAACTGGTCGGGGCGGGGTTGACCACGGCCGACGCCGTCCAGGTCCTCATGACGGTCTCGGGCGTGGTCCGGGACACCTGCCGCATCGAACTCGACATGCGGCGGGCGG
>NZ_ANBC01000129.1 GCF_000341125.1 Nocardiopsis lucentensis DSM 44048
AGGGAACGCGCCCACGCGCGCAGCCTGGGCCGGGTCGTCACACCGGAGCGCTTCCCCACCATCGCGGCGATGCTGGACGACGGGGTCATGACCGCCGCCGACACCGCGGCGCCCGCCGCGCCCACCGACGACATGTCCTTCTCCCTGGAGCGGATCCTGGACGGCGTCGAGGTCTACGTCGAGCGCCAGTGTCGGCCCGAGGCGAGCGCGCGTTAGGGCGTGTGTCCGCCGTGCACGCCCTAACGCGCCACCACCAGATGGTGCCGGGTCAGCGCGGAGACGACCCGGGCGGCCTCGGCCGCGTCCACGCCCACCCGCTCGGCCAGGGCGGACACCGTCAGCTCCCGGTGCTCGGCCAGC
>NZ_ANBC01000130.1 GCF_000341125.1 Nocardiopsis lucentensis DSM 44048
GACACCCGGTCGCCCTCACGGGTCATCGGTGGCGGCAGGATCGGCACGAACTCCACGCGCGTATCGGGCCCGGGCGGCTCGTCACCGACCGGCCAGGGCAGCGAGAACGACGTGCGCCGGGGGAAGCGGGCGTCCCGCTCGGCCAGGAAGGCGTTCAGGTCGTCCTCCTCGGCCAGCTCCACCAACCGGGCGACCAGTTCGTGCTGGTGCTTGCGCCGGGCGTCGGGATCGGCGAACCGGGGCAGGTCCCGCCGGAACAGGTCCTCGTCGACCAGCCGCCGCACCAGGGCCTCGGCCCAGTCCACCCCCGTGGCGCGGGTGAAACCGAAGGTCAGGTGCATGCTCACCCCGCCGGTGCCGGTGACCGTGTGCCACCAGCCGCGAGGTACGTGGATCACCTCGCCGGGACGGAGCACGCCCTCCCACACCACGTGGAGTTCGCCGTCGGCGTCGCGCGGCGGCGTGTGGGCGTGGTCGGTGTCGTTCTTCATGGGGTGGGGGCGCGACCCCGGACCGTGCACCTGCCAGTGTTTGGTGCCCTCCACCTGGACGATCACCGTGTCGTGGTCGTCCCAATGGGTGTCGAACCCACGCGAATCACCCCAGATCAGGTACAGGTTGGCCTGCACCCTCTCACGCACCAGGCGCATGAGGTCGTCCGCGGCCGCGGCGACGGGCGGATGCATCCGGTCGACGCTGTCCAGCACCAGGCTCGCCCCGGCGCGCAGTTCGGTGTAGAGCGACTCGGGCCGCACCACCCGGCGCGCGGAGCGGGAGGAAGTCGCCCGGTCGGTGTAACGGTCGACCGGAATGGGGGAGCCGTCCCGGTGCAGGCGCAGGCGCGGCGGCTCGGGGGCGCACGTGGCCAGCAGGTGGTTGAGGTCGTCGAAGGTCAGTAGGGAGCGCACGGCGTCCGCACCCAGGTCGGTGTGGACGAACTCCTCCGACAGGCGGGACGTGAGGCCCGTGTTCTCGGGCAGGGCGTGTGTGAACAGGCGGCCGAGGTCGGTCACGGCGAGTCCCTTCCGTGAGGGGCCCGCCCGGCCCCGGCGCGAAGGCGTGGGACCGGGCGGGATGGGAGTCAGATGAAGTCGGAACTGGAGTCGGTACCGTCGCTGTCGCCGCCCGCGGTGATGTCGCGGGAGGTCACCTCCGCCAGGTCCTCGACCTCAACCTCGATCGGGTCCATCTCGCACCTCGCTTTCCGTGTGCCGTTGTCCACTTTCTTCCGTGCGGGGGCCGTTCCGGGCCTCAGGGCCCGGTCAGCCCCGTCTCGTGGGCCGCGAACGCGTGCGCGTCGGCGGCCAGTCCCACCGCCCGGCTGACCGCGCGCGGGCCGTGCCCCACGTCGCGCTCGTACCGGAGCAGGACCGGAGGGCGTCCCTCGTCCCGCGCGGCCGCGCGCAGCGCCGCGCACATCTTGCGCGGGTGGGCGGCGTCGGTTCGGGTGTCACCGTGGAAACCGGTGAGCAGGACGCGGGGGAAGGAGCGGCCGGGCGTGCGGACGGCGCTGTCCAGGGCCCGGTGGTAGGGGGAGTAGGACATCAGGGCGGCGAAGTCGTCGGGGTCGGCGACGCTGCCGAACTCGCGTGTCCACATCCGGCCGAGCCCCAGGCGTTCGAACCGCGCCATGTCCGCCAACGGCGCGGAGGCGATGACCGCCGAGCACAGGTCCGGCCGGGACACGGCGGCGGCCAGGACGAGCAGGCCGCCCGCGGAACCGCCCGACAGGCAGAGCTGGTCACGGGCGCACAGGCCCTCCGCCACGAGGGCGTCGGCGGCCGCGACCAGGTCGGCGACCGCGCGCGGCTTGTCGCGGCCCGAACCGCGCAGGTGCCAGTCGCGTCCGGCGTCGCCGCCCCCGCGCACGTGCGCCACGGCGTACCGCCCGCCCGAGAGGAGCCAGGCCAGGACGGTCGCGCTGAACCCGAACTGCCGGGGGCGTCCGAACCCGCCGTAGGCGTGCAGGAGGGTCGGCCCGGGTTCGGGGGAGCGTGCGCCGCCGGGGCCGGTGAAAACGGTGACCGGCACCCGCGTGCCGTCCGGTGAGCGGCACCACAGCACGGTGCGGGTGACCGCGGGGGGAGCCGGTGGCGCG
>NZ_ANBC01000131.1:0-477 GCF_000341125.1 Nocardiopsis lucentensis DSM 44048
AGTACCCTCTGCTGGGTGGCGACGTCGGCGTAACCCAGGTGGACGGATCCGTCCGGGGCGGTCTCCGGGCCCGAGACCATGCCCTCCCCCGGCAGGTCGACGGTTCCCGTGCGAGCACCGGTGCGGGCGTCGTGCAGGGTCGCCTCGCTGATCCCCCACCTGGTGCGCACGACCAGCAGCGCGGGTCCGTCCGGGCCCGCGTAGGGGGTGAAGGCGTCCAGGGTCGCGTCGCCGTCCTCCGGCACGACCTCGCGCCAGCCCTCGACACCGGGCTCCTCCGGGGTGACCGCGCACAGGCGGCGGCGCGGGGCGCCGAACGTGGTGCGCAGGTAGAGCAGGCCGTCCGGGCCCAGGCGCGCCTCGGTCTCCGCCTCGGGACCGACCTGTACCGGCCGGAGGGCGATGCCATGGCGGTCCGGGGCCCGGGGAGCGGGGCGCGCGGTCAGGTCGGCGAGCCACAGGTCGGTGCGGTGGGCG
>NZ_ANBC01000131.1:482-4905 GCF_000341125.1 Nocardiopsis lucentensis DSM 44048
GTGACCAGCAGCCACCGCTCGCCCAGCACGCGGACCCCCGGGACGGTCGCGGGCGCGGTGCACGCGTGCACCAGCGTCTCCGCTCCGTCGGCGACACGGCGCAGCCACACGCCGCGCACGCCTCGGGCGCCGTCGCGGCGGACGTAGAGGAAGGAGGGGGTGTCGTCGGGAACCCACGCCACGTGGGAGTAGCGCACCCCGGGCACGGGAGGGCCGACCGCGGCGCCGGTACGGGTGTCCACGACGCGCAGTCCGCCGCGCTCCACACCGCCGCTGGAGGTCTGGACGGCGACCAGGCTCCCGTCGGGACTGGGCTCCCAGGCGTCGAGGGTGGTGCGCCCGGTGGGGTCCTCGGCGCCGGGGTCGAGGACGGTGCGCGCGGGGCCGTCGCCGTGTTCGGGCAGGACGACCAGACGGGGGTGTTCGGCGCCGGGGTCGCGCACGGTGCTGAAGAGCAGGCCGGGCCGGTGCCGGGGCGGCGTCCACAGTTCGGTGCGCACGAGGGCGCGGATGCGGTCGGCCAGGGGAGCGCGCAGCGGCCACGCGGCGGCCTCGCGCTCGTACTCTCGGGACCGCTCCGCCAGCCAGCGCTCGGTCGCGGGCGAGTCGGGGGACTCCAGCCAGCGGTAGGGGTCGGGGACGGGGCGTCCGTGGAGGGTGTCCACGACCGGCGGGGGGCCGTGTGCGGGGGCGACTCCGGGGGCTCGGTTACGCACCATCACATCGTTGGTTCACCCCTGTAGGTCGGTCAAGCAAGACCTGTCTGACCAGTGGGCACACGAGTGTGGCGCACCGGTCAGGTTTGGCGTGAACACGGTGGGTAACGCGCCGGTGGGTGGTGGCCCGCGCCTCGCGCGAAGCGTCCCCTGGGCGATGGCGGGCGACGGGTGGGCCCCGGCCGCGCACGCGCGGCCGGGGCCCGTCGGTGACGCGTGTGGGCGTCCCCCTCGACGTTCTACGCGTGGTCGGGGTGGCCGATGGCCAGGCCGCTCTCGTGGTCGAAGAAGTGCAGCTGGCTGACGTCCACGGACAGGTTGAGCGCGCTGCCGGGCCGAACCTGGCTGCGCGGGCTGACCCGGGCGGTGAACTGGGTGCTGTTCTGGGACAGGGGCAGGGAGTCGCCGTCCTCCTCGCCGTCGCCGGCGGCGTCCCTGGCCAGCGCGGTGGCGTCCTCGTGGCGGACCGGCGGGGCGTCGACGGAGAAGATGACGTTGATCTCGGTGCCCAGCTCCTCGGTGACGTCCGCCTTCACCTGGATGGTGGGGTCGTCGTTGCCGTCGAACTCGGCGTCGTTGAAGTCGGAGGGGCGGATACCCAGGATGATCCGCTTGCCCAGGTAACCGCGCAGTGCCGGACGCGACTCCAGCAGGGCGCCGGAGACGGGGAGCTTGTGGTCGGCGAAGGTGAGCACGGCCCCGTCGCCGTCGGCGGTGAGTTCGGCGTCGACGAAGTTCATGGCGGGCGAACCGATGAACCCGGCCACGAACAGGTTGACGGGGGCGTCGAACAGCCGCTTGGGGGTGTCGACCTGCTGGAGGCGGCCCTCGCGCAGGACCGCGACCCGGTCGCCGAGGGTCATCGCCTCGACCTGGTCGTGGGTGACGTAGACGGTGGTGACGCCGAGGCGCTCGTGGAGCTGGTTGAGGGAGGCGCGCATCTGGACGCGCAGCTTGGCGTCGAGGTTGGACAGCGGCTCGTCCATGAGGAAGGCGCGGGGCTCGCGCACGATCGCGCGGCCCATCGCCACGCGCTGGCGCTGACCGCCGGAGAGCATGCCCGGCTTGCGCTTGAGGTAGGGCTCCAGACCGAGCATCTCCGCCGCCTCCTTCACGCGGCGGGCGATCTCGGGCTTGGCGACCTTGCGCAGCTTCAGACCGAAGGCGAGGTTCTGCTCGACGGTCATGTGGGGGTAGAGCGCGTAGTTCTGGAAGACCATCGCGATGTCGCGGTCCTTGGGCGGGCGGTCGTTGACGATCTCGTCACCGATCACCAGCGTTCCGTCGGAGATCTCCTCCAGACCCGCGATCATGCGCAGCGCGGTGGACTTGCCGCAGCCGGAGGGGCCGACGAGCACCATGAACTCGCCGTCCTGGATCCGCAGGTTGAGGTTGTCGACGGCCTTGACGCCGCCTCCGTAGATCTTGTCGACGCCCTCGAGGACGATCTCCGCCATGGTTCAGCTCCCGCGCTGGGTCGTGGTGGGGGATCTCGCGGGAGATCCCCAGCACCCTGTGTTCTTTCGAAGTTGATCGAAACAGGAAGGTTTGCTGATCACATGAGACATGATTCTGATCGAAATGTCTAGAGCTGGTTGCTGATTGATCAGATTGCGGTCAGTCACAAACCCGTTCGGTCCAGCTGGCGTGGCGGCCTCAGGTGCGTTAGCCTGTCCGACGGTTCATCACGTTCTCCCCACACGGTCTCGGCGCGGTCCCCACGACACGGCATCCGGGTTGAGGCATCGGGTTGGGGAGTCTGGGTAACCTAACGACCAGTCCAGCACTGGACGGACCGGTTGTGTGTCCCCCACTCGTCCGATCGGACGCTGCATCACGCGCCAGGTGCAGCCGGGGTCGGGTGAGGGGCGGATCGCCACAACCGGGCGGGGGGTTGGACCCGGAAAAGGCCCGAACATCCAGTAGACAACGGTCTTCCGAGCTCGCCGCCGACGGGACGGAGCCGGTCCGAAGGGTGGCTCGGGCCTTTTCCGCGTCCCCCCATATGCTGACCACGAGCACTCCCGTCCCCAGCGGAAAGCGAGCAGCCACGTGGTCGCCGAGAACACCGAGCAGGACACAGCCCCGGCGTTCGGCGGATCCGCGCCGCTGGCGGACGGATCCGGGGCGGCGCGTCCGCCGTCGGGTCGGTGGAGACGGGCCACGACGATCCCCGCGGGCCACCGCTGGGGGCGCCACGACCTGCTCTGGCGCCTGTGCGCCGCCGTGGGTTCCGGTCTGGCCCAACTGTTCGCGCTGCCCCCGTACGGCTGGTGGTGGCTGGGGCCGGTCAGCGCCGCGCTGTTCCTCCTCGCCGTCGCCGGAACCCGCCCGCGCCGCGCCGCCTGGCTGGGCCTGGTCGCCGCCGCGACGCTCATGGTGCCGCTGGTGCACTGGCAGGACATCTTCGGCATCGACGTGTGGTTGATCATCGCCGCAGCCGAGTCCGTGTACTTCCTGCCCATGGCGATGGGCCTCACCCTGGCGGCGCGACTGCCCCTGTGGCCGCTGTGGACCTCCGCCCTGTGGGTGGCGCAGGAGGCGGTGCGCGCCCGCTGGCCGATGGGCGGCTTCCCCTGGGGCAAGCTGGCCTTCGCCCAGCCCGACACCCCCTTCGTCGGCTACGCGGCCCTGGGCTCGTCCCCCCTGGTGACCTTCGCGGTCGCCCTCACCGGCGGACTGCTGCTGTGGAGCGCGCTGCGCGTCGCCGGGGCCGTGCGCGACTCGGGCGCGGCCCGGCTCCGGGGGTTCGGGACGGCCGCCGTGGGGCTGGCCGCGGGCGCGGCGATCGTCGCGGGAGGAGCCCTGGCACCGGCGGTCGGGCGGCCCTCCGAGGCCGGGACCGTCACCGTGGGGATGGTGCAGGGCGACGTGCCCAACGTCGGTGAGATGACGGTCACGGGGGAGCGCGCGCAGGTGCTGCGCAACCACGCCGACGGCGTCCACGCCCTGGCCGACGCGGTCGAGGCGGGTGAGTACCCCCAGCCCGACATGGTGCTGCTGCCGGAGAACGCCAGCGACATCGACCCCTACCGCGACCCCGAGGCCGAGCTGATCATCTCCGAGGCCGCCGAGGACGTCGGAGTTCCGCTGTTGTGGGGGATGAGCCGGTTCAACGACGACGGCACCCGCTACGTCCAAAGCGTGGTGTGGGACCCCGAGACCGGGCCGGGGGAGCGCTACGTCAAGCGTTTCCTCGTGCCGTTCGGCGAGTACATCCCCTACCGCGACTTCTTCACGCGCTTCGTCGCGCGGCTCGAGCAGGTCTCCTCCGACGCCGTCCCCGGTACCGAACCCGGCGCCCTCGACGTGGCGGGCACCACCCTGGCCGTGGGGATCTGCTTCGACGTCGCCTTCGACCAGCCGGTGCGCGAGGCCGTCGCCGAGGGCGGACAGATCATCGTGATCCCCACCAACAACGCCAACTACAACTTCACCGGGCAGTCCAACCAGCAGCTGGCCATCACCCAGCTGCGCGCGGTCGAGCACGGGCGGCCCGCCGTGGTGGTCTCCACCAGTGGCATCAGCGCCGTGGTCAACCCCGACGGCACCACCGCCTACACCTCGCCCGAGGCCGAACCGGACATCCACGTCGCCGAACTGACCGCCGCCGAGGGCACCACCGTCGCCACGAAGCTCGGCGCGGTCCCCGAGACGGTGCTGAGCGTCCTGGGGCTGGGCGCGGTGGTCGCCGCCGCGGTGGCGGG
>NZ_ANBC01000132.1 GCF_000341125.1 Nocardiopsis lucentensis DSM 44048
GGGAACCCTGAGCGGTGCGGGCGCGTTCTCTCCTACAGGGACGACCCGTGCGGGCCGACGATGGGATGGTGTTCGATGCCGCTGCTGACAGTGCTGGCGCTCATGGCGCTGCCGTTCCTGGAAGTGTGGCTGATGATCGCCGTCGGCGGGTGGATCGGCGTGCCGTGGACGCTGGCGGCGCTGGTCGCGCTGATGGTCCTGGGCGTGGCGGTGCTGCGCCGGGCGGGAACCAAGGCCTTCCGCGACGCCGACCAGGCCATGCGCTCCGGTGAGCCGCCGCGCGGAGGCCTGCTCGACCCGCTCATGGTCATGGCGGGCGGCGTCCTGTTCATCATTCCCGGCTTCCTGACCGCCCTGCTGGGCCTTTTGATGGTCCTGCCCTTCACCCGGCCCGCGCTGCGCTGGGCCTTCGCCGGGTGGGCGCGGCGCCGGATGCGCCGGATGCAGGAGCGGATGAACGAGGAGTTCGCCGCCCAGGGGGTCAACGTGCCCGGCCAGGGCGGACCCGGCGGCCCGTTCGGCCACCGGCCCGGGGGTTCCGCGGGTCCCGGTGGCGGCGCCGACCGGCCCGGTTCCGGGAACGGTCGGGTCATCCAGGGGCACTTCGAACCGATCGACCCCGACGGCCCTCGGAGCTGACCCGCTCCTAGGGTTCGGAGCATGAAAGAACCCTCCTTCCTCTCCGCCACACGCTCCTCCTACGACGCCCTCGCCGAGGACTACGCCGTCCACTTTCGCCACGAGTGGGCGGGCAAGCCGCTGGAGCGGGCCATGGTGGCCCTGTTCGGCGAACTCGTGCGCGCCCGCGGCGGCCCCGTCCTGGACGTCGGCTGCGGCGGGGGCCGGGTCGCGGCGTACCTGCGCGACCTCGGTCTGGAGGTGTCGGGGATCGACCTGTCCCCGGGCATGCTCGCCGTGGCCCGGCGCGACCACCCGGACGTGGAGTTTCGCGAGGGGTCGATGACCGACCTCGACGTACCGGACACGTCCCTGGGCGGGATCGTGGCGATGTACTCGACCATCCACGTGCCCCTGACCGACCTGCCGGGGGTGTTCGCCGGGTTCCACCGGGCGCTCGCCCCGGGAGGAGAGTGCCTGGTCGCGTTCCAGACGGGGGAGGGGACCCTGCACCTCGACGAGGGGTTCGGGCACGAGATCTCGCTCGACTTCCACCGGCGTACCCCGGAGACGATCGCCGACCTGCTGGAGGAGGCCGGTCTGGAGGTCCACATCCGGACCTGGCGTGCCCGGGACGAGGATGAGCGCACCCCGCGGGCCCTGCTGATCGCCCGCCGGCCGGAGTGAACCGGGGGTGACCGGGGACGGTGGACCGCCCGGCTCCGGTCAGCCCCTTCCGTGGAACCGCGCCTGCAGACCCCGGACCTCCTCGGCCAGTTCCGGCACGGGGCCGTCCACCGCCACCCCGGGGACGACGTCGCGCACCGGCAGCGGGCGCACGGGCCCCGGGGGCACACCCCACCCCGCCAGCCAGGCGGACAGCTGCGCGGAGGAGCTCGCGTACACGATTCTGCCGAGCCCGGCCCACCCGTGCGCCGCGGAGCACATCGGGCAGTGCTCGCCGGAGGTGTACACGGTCGCGTCGGCGCGTTCGGAGACGGTCAGGAGCGTGGTCGACCACCGGGCGATCGCGAACTCCGGGTGCTGGGTCCGGTCCCCGGAGGCCACGTGGTTGTGGTCCTCCATCAGCACGGTCCCGTCCGCCGCGACCAGCAGGGAGCCGAACGGCTCGTCCCCGGCCGCCAGGGCCAGTTCCGCCAGCTCCACCGCGCGCCGCAGGTACCGCAGATCCGCGTCGTCCACCATCACCGCTCCTCGTCTCCGGGCCGTCCGGGCCACGATACGGCCGAGCACCCGCCGGGAGGCGCCGGGCGGCGGCCCGGCGGGTCCCGCTCAGGGCGCCGCCGGGGTCCGCTCCCCCTCCGGTTCCGGCGAGTCCGCCGCGTCCCGCGCCCGGGAACGCGCGTCGATCCGGTCGTCCACCACCCGGATGACCGTGATCACCGCGATCGCCACCCCCGCGACCGCCAGACCGGTGAGCAGCTTTCCGGGGTCGCTCACGTCCAGGTCGAAGAACCACCGCCCGAGCGGGGTCACCATGGCCAGGGTCAACAACCCCACCATGGACGCCACCAGCACGACCTTCCACCACACGTACGGCTTGGCCACCAGCAGCAGCACCCACAGCGTGGTCGCGCACAGGGTGATCCCCACCGCCGTGCGGTCGGCCGGTTCGGGCACGGTCCGTCCTCCGAGAACCAGCAGGTAGGTCGTCACCGCCGCCAGACCGGCCACCAGACCCGCCGGGACCGCCAGCCGGAGCGTGCGCGCCACGAACCCGGGGCGGGCGATGTCGGTGTTGGGCGCCAGCGCCAGGAAGAACGACGGGATGCCGAACGTGACCGCGTTGATCAGGGTCGCGTGCCGGGGGAAGAACGGGTAGGCCACCGCGAGCAGTCCCACGATCGTCGCGAGCGTCATGGTGTACACGGTCTTGGTCAGGAACAGCCCCGCCACGCGTTCGATGTTGCCGATCACCCGCCGACCCTCGGCCACCACGCGCGGCAGCACGGCGAACCGGTCGTCCATGAGCACCAGCTGGGCGACCGAACGCGAGGCCGGACTGCCCGAGCCCATCGCCACGCCGATGTCGGCCTCCTTGAGGGCGAGGACGTCGTTGACGCCGTCACCGGTCATTGCGACCGTGTGTCCGCGCCCGCGCAGCCCGCGCACCATGTCGCGTTTGCGCTCGGGGGTGACCCGGCCGAACGCCGAACCCCGCTCCACCTCCTCGGCCATCTCCCCGGCTGAGTCCGGCAGGTCCCGGGCGTCCACGGGCCGGTCGGCCCCCGGCAGGTCCAGCTCGCGCCCGACCGCGCCCACCGACGCCGCGTGGTCGCCGGAGACGATCTTGACGCCGACGCCCTGCTCGGCGAAGTAGTCCAGGGTCGGCGCCGCGTCCTCGCGCACCCGCTGGTCGAGCACCACCAGCGCCGTCGGCCGCACCGGCCCCGGGGCGCCGTCGGCGTCGACCCGTTCCCCGGCGCGCGCCAGCAGCAGGACCCGGTGCCCCCGCGCCGCCAGCCGTGCCGCCTCGGCCGCCGCCGGGTCGTCGGGGGAGGCGAGTACGTCGGCGGCCCCCAGGACCCAGTGCTCCTCCCCTTCGGGGGTGAGCAGACTGGCGCCGCTCCACTTACGGGCGGAGGAGAAGGGCGCCAGGGCGGTCACCCGCCAGTCGGGCGCCTCCTGGCCGGCGGCCTCGCACCCCCGCGCGATCGCGGCCATGCTCGGATTGGGGTCGGGGTCGCCGGCCGCCAGCGCGGCCAGGATCCGCGTGGTCGACCCCGTCCCGTCCCCGCCTCCCAGGTCGCGGATCCGCGCCAGGCGCATCCCCGCCTCGGTGAGCGTGCCCGTCTTGTCGGTGCACACCACGTCCACCCGGGCCAGCCCCTCGATCGCGGGCAGCTCCTGGACCAGGCACCGGTGGCGGCCCAGCCGGATGACCCCCACGGCGAAGGCGATGCTGGTGAGCAGGATGAGCCCCTCGGGGATCATCGACACCAGCGCCGCCACCATGCCGCGCAGCGCGTCCGCGAGCGGACCGGTCAGTTGGCCGCCCGCGACCGGCTCCTCCAACGTGACGTGCCCGCCCAGGAACAGCTGGCTGTACACCAGCAGGCCGCCGATCGGGAACAGGGCGTAGGTGATCCAGGTCAGGATGCGGTTGATCCCCGCCCGCAGCTCCGAGCGGACCAGGGAGAAGCGGCTGGCCTCCTCGGCCAGCCGCGCCGCGTAGGCGTGCCGACCCACCTTGGTGGCCCGGAACCGGCCGTTGCCGGCCACCACGAAACTGCCGGACATCACGGTGTCGCCGGGTCGCTTGACCACCGGGTCGGCCTCCCCGGTCAACAGCGACTCGTCGACCTCCAGCCCCGCCGCCCAGGTCACCACGCCGTCGACCACGACCTGGTCGCCCGTGCCCGCCTCCAGGACCTCGTCCAGAACGATCTCCTGGGTGGCGACGCGCACCGTGGCGCCCTCGCGGACCACCCGGGGGCGGGCGGCGTTGACGATCGCGAGCCGGTCCAGGGTGCGTTTGGCGCGCAGTTCCTGGACGATGCCGATGAGCGTGTTGATCACGATGACCATCGCGAACAGCCCGTCCTGGACGGGGCCGATGACCGCGATGATGGTGAAGAGCACGGCGATCATCGCGTTGATCCGGGTGAACACGTTGCCGCGGATGATCTGACCGACGGTGCGGCTGGCGCGGACCGGGACGTCGTTGGTACGCCCGGCGGCCACGCGTTCGGCGACCTGCTCCCGGCTCAGTCCGGGCTCGGTGGGAGGGGTCACCGGACCGCCCCGTCCGGGGGAGGCCACGGCCGAGGCCGCGCCGGGCCGGGCGCCGCCGGTGTCCGCTCCGTCGTCGGGCTGGTCGGGCACGTGCGACTCCTGTCGGGAAGCGAGAGGGAGGCGCCGGTGGCGGTGTCGCGTCCGGTGGACCGGACGGGGTGGGGCACCTCACGTCTGGGAGGACCTCCAGACTAGAAGAACCGGGGCGCGTACGCGCCGTGGCTGACACCCGAGGCCGTGGTGGAGCCACCACCACCCCGGGCGCGATGCCGGGTCCTGTCGTGCGGTTGTATGAACGGTGACGCCGTCGAGGGACAAGTCGGGAAGGGCGCCATGTGCACCGTCATCGTCGGATTCGACCCCGGAGCGGACACGCCGTTGGTCGTCGCCGCGATCCGCGACGAGATGAGGGACCGCCCCTGGGACGGGCCCGGACGACACTGGCCCGACCACCCGGAGGCGGTGGGCGGCCGTGATCGGCTGGCGGGCGGTACGTGGATGGCGGTGGATCCGGCCCGCGCGCGCACCGCGGCACTGCTCAACGGGTGGCCGTGGGATGGCCGGATGCCCTGGGAGGGCGCCTATCCGGCCAGTCGGGGCGACCTTCCCCTGCACTCCCTGTCCACCGTCGAGCGGGACCCCCTGGACGGGGTGGAGCTGTCCAGGTACGCGCCCTTCCACCTGCTGACGGCCGATGCCCGCGGGGCCGTGTTGCACAGCTGGGACGGCGCCCGGCTGGATGTCCGTCCGCTCCCGGTCGGAGTGAGCGTCATCGTCAACACCGGGCTCGACCCGGTCGATCCACGCGCGCTGCGCCACACTCCCGAGTTCGCGCGGACCAGACCCGACGCGGCGCGGCTGGCCGAGGAGACCGGACTGGAGCGGATCTGGGGGCGCTGGCCGGAGTTGATCACCGCGGCGGCCCACGACGCGCCGCGTTCGGCGGGCACAGACGAGTCGGGCGACCCCTCGGGACTGATCGCGCACGCCGACCTCGGAGGCGGCCGGGTGTGGGCCACCGGGTCGGTGACCCTGCTCGCGGCTGACGGGGAGACGGTGCGCTACGCGTTCACCGACGCACCGGCCGATCCGGACGCCTGGCGGATGATCGACCTCTGACCTGCGGGGCCGGTCCGTGGTGCGGGGTGGCGGCGCGAGGCGGGTCATCCGTGTCATTACGGATTGGCAGAGTCGGTGGGCGGCCGACGCGATGGGGGTAGGAAAAAGACTCCGAAACCGCGTCATAAGCGGTGCGCAGGACCGTGTTCTCGGTGAGCGGGGTCCACAGGCGCGTCTGCGACGCGTTTCGTCGGCCCCGATCGCGATCCAGACCCGTCCCGGAAGGACCACTGATGAACGCCAGCCCCGCCCACGAGCTTTCCCGCACCACCCTGACCCCCCACCACGACCCCGCCGAACTCGTGGGCCGGTGGACACGTGTCCACGACGGCCGCGCCGACCGGGTGGGGGTCCTCCTCCACGCCACCCGGGCCGTCAGCGCCGGAACGCAGGGCTGGGAGTGGGCCCTGCGCACGCCGGACGGTGTCGTCACCGGTATGGGTGAGCTGCGCGCGACCCCGCTCTGCGCGCACGGGCGCGGGGAGGCCCGGTCGACGCGGCGCAGACTGCGCGCGGCGCGTGCGGACCTCGTCGAGTTCGCCGACCCCGGCGACCCCGCCCTGAGCGAGGTGACCGCGGATCTGGACCTCATGGAACTGGAGTTGGCCGCCCAGCCCTGAACCCCGTGACCGGGTCGGCGCCCGTGCCCCGCCTCTCCCCACGACGGCGGGGCGCGCCACCCCTGTGACCCACACCGCGCCCGATGCTTTCTTCGCGGGTAAACCCTCTGCGTGATCAGAACGTCTCTCTGGGAGACGGTGCGAAGGCCGTCGCACGCGCCACCGGGCGCGGCGGACCCGAGGAGCGGCCATGAGGGGCGGACACGGCGGGCGGTGGGAGAGCGCCGCGTACTGGCTGCTCTACGTGGTCTCGGTGAGCGGAGCCCTGCTGCACTGGCGGTTGGGCGGGGTGCTCCTGGCCGCCGCGTGCGCGGGTTCGGCCGTGCTGAGCGCCGTTCTGATCGCCCGGACCCGGTCGGGGCTGGCATCCGACTCCTGAGAGGCGTCGACTCCTCCTCCCGCTACCGTCCCGGCCCGCCGCGCCGGGGGAGCGGTGGGACGTGGCCCGCGCGGGGTCGTCCCTGTCCAGCGTCAACCGCTGGGAGCGAGGTGGATCACCACCCAGACGGGAGACAGCGGAGAAACTGGACGCCCTCCTCGGAGCGGAGGGTGCCTTGTTGGCGCGTTGCCAAGAGGCGAAGGACGGTTTCACCGTTCCCCCGTGGGCGCGGGACCTTGCGTCGATCGAGGCCAAAGCCCGCGCCGTCGAGGTCGTGGCTCCGGTGTTGGTTCCCGGATATCTCCAGTCGCCGACCTACGCCGAAACGCCGTGATGGCCGCCACGGCCCTCGCGTCGGCGCTTCCCGTTGCGTTGTCCTTGGACACCCTGGAAGGTCTCGCGTGATCACTGACGTAGGGACGAGGAGCAGTCACAGCCCCAACGGGGGTGACTGTGTCGAGTGCCGTTACGCGGACTCTCCGGAGGTTCGGGACTCCAAGCGCCCGGACGCCGGAACGCCGTCCTTCCCCGCCTCCGAGCGGTGCGCCCTCCTGGGAGCCTCCCGGGAGTCGTAGACGTCTCCGTGCGCGGAGAAACCCCCGACGGGGCAACCGGTCGGGGGCGGTCGAACCCCGATCCGACCCCTCCTATTCCCACCCCCTCTGGGGGGATCATCACCTGAAGAACCCACCCTTGCGGGGGCGTTTGTCACACTGTGGGGCGGATAGTGTTCGGGGTATGCGTTCATGGTCTGCGCCTGACATCGTCCCCCTGCCGGGTACCGGCGGCCCGCTCCGCGTCCACGACACCGCCACCGGCCAGCTGCGGACGACGACACCGGGGCCCCGCGCCGGGATGTACGCCTGCGGCATCACCCCCTACGACGCCGCGCACCTCGGCCACGCCTTCACCTACCTGACCTTCGACCTGGTCAACCGGGTCTGGCGGGACGCCGGACACGACGTCGACTACGTGCAGAACACCACCGACATCGACGACCCGCTCCTGGAGCGGGCCGAGGCGATCGGCGTCGACTGGCGCGACCTCGCCCACCGCGAGATCGACGTGTTCCGCGACGACATGGCCGCCCTGCGGATCATCCCCCCGACCTCCTACGTGGGCGTCGTGGAGTCGGTCGACCTGATCAGCGACCTGGCCGCGCGCATCCGCGACACCGGCGCCGCCTACGACCTGGACGGCGACCTGTACTTCTCCGCCGACGAGGCGCCCGAGTTCGGCGCGATCAGCCACCTGAGCCAGAAGGAGATGCTCGACCTGTTCGGGCAGCGCGGCGGCGACCCCCAGCGCGAGGGCAAGAAGAACCCCCTGGACTGGCTCCTGTGGCGCGCCGAGCGCCCCGGCGAGCCCGCCTGGGACAGCCCGCTGGGCCGCGGCCGCCCCGGCTGGCACATCGAGTGCAGCGCCATCGCCCTGGACCGCCTCGGTCCGGCCTTCGACCTCAACGGCGGCGGCAGCGACCTGATCTTCCCCCACCACGAGATGGGCGCCGCCGAGACGCGGTGCGCCACCGGCGGTCCCAACGCCCACAACCACCTGCACGTGGGCATGGTCGGCCTGGACGGCGAGAAGATGTCCAAGTCCCTGGGCAACCTGGTGTTCGTGTCCAAGCTGCGCGAACAGGGCGTGGAACCGGCCGTCATCCGCGTGGCCATGCTCGCGCACCACTACCGGTCGCCCTGGGAGTGGACCGACGCCGAACTCCCCGTCGCCTGCGACCGGGTCAAGCGCTGGCGCGCGGCCGCCTCCCTGGGGTCGGGCCCGGACGCCGCCCCGATGCTCGCCGCCGTGCGCGCCGCCCTGGCCGAGGACCTGGACTCGCCCGGCGCCCTCGCCGCGGTGGACGCCTGGGCCGAGACCGCCCTGACCGCGGGCGGCGCCGACACCTCCGCCCCGGGCCTGGCCCGCGCCACCGTCGACACCCTGCTGGGCGTGGAACTCTAGCCGAACACCCCTGGTCCCGGTCGGTTGGAGGCCACGCACCGCCGGTCGGTCGTCCGTGGCAGCATGCGGGCATGCCGACAGCACCGGACATCCTCCGCGACACCGACTGGGACCAGACCTTCCACGCCTACGGATCGGCCGCCGACGCCCCCGAGGAGCTGGCGGTCTTCCTCGGGGACGATCCGGACGCGCTGTCGAAGGGGATGGACTACTTCCACAGCGCGATCCTCCACCAGGGCTCCGTCTGCCCGGCGACCCCGCCCGCCGCCCTCTTCGTGGCCGCGTTGCTGGACGACCTCGTCCAGGGACGCTGGGAGCCGAAGGGGGCGGATGACCCGGAGGAATGGCGGCTCGCGCTGCTCAACACCCTCCGGGACGTGGCCGAGGCCGCCACCGTCGACGAGCCCGACGCCGAACTGGCCGAGCTCGCCCGGCTGTCGGAGGCCGAGCGCAGGGAGGTCCTGGACGCCGTGCTCGCCGACGACGAGGTCTGGGAGGAGCCCGCCCTGGAGGCGCTGATGTGGCAGGTGTTGATCGACCTGCGCGCGGCGGCACCCACCCTTCTGGACGCGGTGCGCCCGCTCCTCACCCACACCGAACCGGCCACGCGCCAGCGCGCGTTGGAGGCCGTGTCGGCGATCGCCTGTCTGGGACGCCTGGAGGTGGACCTGTCCGGGGCCGTCGGTCTGGCGGAGAGCCGGGACGAGAGGGCCGGGATCGTTCTGGCCCTGGGAGAGCAGGGGCATGACGTGTCGGAGTTCCTCACTCACGACGACCCGGCCATCAGGGTGTGCGCCGCGCTCGCACCCTCCCGGAGGGACGATCCCGCCGCGACGCGTGCACTGGTCGCGGCGCTGGCCGACCCACAGGAGGCGGACCGCTGGTTCACCGTGAGCCCCGCCCGTTTCCGCGGACGCGTGAGGTTCACCCTCGTGCACGCCCTCACGGACCGTTCGGTGCCCGCGGACGCCGAACGCCTCCTGCCCGTGTTCCGCACGATGGCCGCGCTCGCCACCCCCCTCACCGCCGAGGCCGACTGCGCTCCGCTGCTGCGGCTCGCCTTCCCCCGGGAGGAGGACGGTGGCGCGTGGACCGGTACCCCCTCTGACGTCCAACGCGCCTACCTGGCGGCACTGGTCGGCAACGACGATCTCTGGACGGGAACGGTCGCCAACTTCTCGGTCACCCTCTGGTGGCTGGGTCTGCCCATGGGCCGGGAGGGGTTGCGCGCCCTCGTCGAAGGCTGAGCCGTGGTCTCCGCCCAGCGACCGGTCTACGGGGCGGTGAAGTCGGGGAAGTGGGACCCCGGGGCGCGATCGGGGAGCAGCCGCACGATCGGGATGCCGTACTCGGGGTCCGAGCCCACGCGTGCGTAGTCCTCCGGAGCCTCGCCCACCTCCCGGCCGAGCGCCTTCATCAGCGCCCTGGCCGTGCTCGGGTGGCGCTCGGCGTAGTGCGCCAGCGCCCGGCCGGACTCCTCGGGCGGCAGCGGTGTCGCCGTGGCCCGGTACCGCTGGCCGCCCACCTGGAACAGCACGCGCGGTTCGGCCTGGATGTTGCGGAACCACTGCGCCCGCTGCCCGTAGGCGGCCGCGACCAGGACCGCCCCGGTGCTGTCGTTGCGGCCCACGACCTCCAGCACCGCCTGCCGGGGTTCGCCGCTGGCGCGTCCCCTGTGGGTGAGCAGCACGAACCGGTGGCCCATCAGCGGCCCGAGACCGAGGCGGTACAGCCAGATCGGCGCGCGGAAGGCGGCGCGCTGGAGCGGTGTCCTCGGGGGCTCGGAGATCGTCATGAAGGTCGGGCCCTCCTCCGTACGGCGCGGTTCCGGCGGCACGAGTGTAAGCAGCGGGCACGGTTCGTGCGGGGCCGCCACGCCCGTGGACCGTCGGCACCGGGTGCCACAATCCCGGCATGCGTACAGGAACTGACGTACTCCACGCCACCGACTGGTCCCGACTCCTCCAGGCGGATGGCACAGCCGACGAGGTGCCCGAGGCCCTGGCGGCGTTCCTCGAACGGGACGAGGCGGGGTGGCACCGTGCGCTCGACCACTTGTATGAGCAGCTCCTGGGTGACGACGGGGTGTATCCGGCGACGGTGCCCGCCGTCCTCTTCGTCTCCGGGCTGCTGGACCACCCGGTCGCGGACGCGGTCCCGCCGTGGGACGGGCCGTGGCCTCGGACGCTCCGGGGGGTGCTGCTGGAGTTCCTGTGCGACGCCGCGCGCCACGCCCGCTGGGACGACAGCCCCGACGAACACCTCGCCGCGATGGCCGAGGTCGACGGGGACCTCGTGGGGCGCTTCCTCCAGGGGCTCGTCGACGAGACGGGGGAAGACGACGAGGAGGACGGGGACGCGCTGGACTTCGAGGAGACGGAGGAGGCCCACGGCGCGTTGCTGGCGCGGGCGGCCCTCGATCTGCGCGCGGCCGCTCCCGCCCTCTACGACCTCGTGCGGCCCCACCTGACCCACGAGGACCGCCACGTCCGGCAGCGTGCCGCGGAGGCCGCGGGAGAGCTCGCGTGGTTGGGCGGCCTGGAGTTGGACCTGTCCGACGCGGCCGACCTGGCCGAGACACGGGACGAGGGGGCCGCCATCGTCCTGGCCCTGGGGCGGAACGGGCGGGACACCTCGGAGTTCCTCACTCACCCCGACCCGGCGATCCGAGCCTGCGCGGCGCTGGCCCCGTCCCTGAGGGGCGATCCGGCCGCGACCGAGGAGCTGGCCGCCGTGCTCACCCACGCGGAGGAGGTCGACTCGTGGTTCTCGACGCGGCCACGGTGTTTCGACGGTCCCGTCAGGTCGGCCCTGGTGTGGGAGCTGGGCCAGCGCTGGGACGCCGAGGACAGGGACGCCGCGGATCTGCTCCCGGTGGCGCGCGCGGTGGTCCGCGCCACCGATCCGGACTCCCTGAGCGAGGATCTGGGGGCCCTGTACGGGGCGCTGTTCAGGCTCGGTGACGGCGCCCGGTGGCGGACGGAGGACCTGGGCGGTGTCCAACGCGACTACCTGCGTGTACTCGTCGACGACGATCGGCTGTGGTCGCACGCGGACGACAGGTCCGAGGTGATGCGCCGTGCCTGGGAGCTGATGAGGGACGAGCCCGAACCGCCCGGGTGGCGCTGGTTGGACCAGGGCGACCTGCGACGGTTCCTCGACGTCCTCGGACTGCCCCGGGATCGGGAGGGGCTGCGGAAGCTGGTCGACGGCTGAGACGGCTGGGCGGGCGGTGCCGGTTTCCGCCCCGATCCGCATGGCCTGTCCGGTCCGGATGGCCACCTGTGGCCACGGGATGCGCGTTTGGCCGGACACGGGGTGCGGAGCGTGATGGGATGTCCCCCATGACTACCCCCACGCGGCTGAGCACCGCCGCCCGACTCGTCACCGACTTCGCCACCTCCGGCGCGCGCCTGTCCGACCGGGCCGACCTCGCGAGGTTCCTGCGGGAGCACCGGCTGGCCACCGACGGGGCCATGCCGATCACCCTCGGAGACCTGGAGGAGGCCCTGACCCTGCGCGACGCCATCCGCGCCGTCATCGCCCACGGTCCCGAACCCGAGAGCGACGCCGACGCCGAGGTGATCGCGCGCGGTCAGCGGGTGCTCGACGGTCTGCGCGTCACCGTCCGACTGCTGCCCGACGCCGACTCCGCCTCCCCGCTGGCACCGGCCGTGGTCGACGAGGTGCGCCGGGGCCTGGCCCGGGTCGCGGGCGCCTGGTCGGCCGTCCTGGCCACGGGGGAGTGGCGCGACCTGCGGGTGTGAGGCGCGGTACAGGCCGAGCACCCATCCCGCGCACCGGCCGACCCGCGAACGGTCACCGGCCGTCGATCGCGCAGGCGGCGGTCCCGCCCGGCAGC
>NZ_ANBC01000133.1 GCF_000341125.1 Nocardiopsis lucentensis DSM 44048
GATCAGCGTCTCGGCGATCGCGTCACCGCCCGCGAACCGGCGCCCGTCGGGGTAGACGATCCACGCCTCCCGGTCGGCCTGCTCGGGCGTGAGGCCCACGGACTCCAGGTCGAAGTCCTGCCAGGCGACGAACCTGGTGCGGGTACGCAGCCGGTCGCGGCCGAAGACCGCCGCGCGCTGGCAGAACCCGCAGTCCCGGTCGTAGAGGAACGTTCCGGCGCCGGGGACACCGTGTCCGCCGGGGCCGCCGTGTCCGTCCGTACGGTGCGTCATGTGTCCAGGATGCCCCCGGTGTCGCCTGGTGTCCCGTCCGCCCCCCGGCTTACTCCCCGGCCTCCGAGCTCGGCGCGGGTTCGATCTCGCCGGTGTGGCGGACCCGCTCCAGGGCCGGGGGCGACTCCAGGGGCGACAGGGCGGTGACGCGCACGACGAAGTGCGGCTCCACCATGGCGACGGCGGCCCAGGAGTAGGGCGAGTGGAGCACGTCGCACTGATAGGGCGACCCGTCGACGTCGATCAGCGACCGGGACCACACCGCGCCCAGGGGGTGCACACGGGGCTCGGCGTCAGTGTCGCCCTCGGCCCTTCGCCGGAGGAAGTCGCGCCCCGCGCCGAAGCGCCGGACCTGGTCGTTCAAGGGCGGCCAGTCCGCGTCCGGCCAGCGCCGTGTGGTCACCTCCAGGCCGGGTGTGCGCGCGTCCACGGCCGGGTGGCGCACAGTGCACTCCAGCACGTGGTCCTGGAGGGGGGAGAGCCCGACGTCGCCCAGACTGCCCGGGGCCGTCCGTCCGGCGGGGGCGAACAGCGGCAGGTCCGCCATCACCTGTTCGACGGAGATCGGTCGCGGCGCCCTCGCCGGGTGTGGTCGTTCGCTGAACTCCATGCGCCCGATGCTAACCGCCGACTCCCTCCGGCGGCCGTCACGCCGTCAGCCGCCGTCGGGCCCTCAGCTCTCGTCGCGGCGGCGCAGGTAGCGCTCGAACTCGCGGGCGATCGCGTCACCCGAGGCCTCGGGCAGCTCCGCGGTGTCCTTGGCCTCCTCCAGGCCACGCACGTAGGCGGAGATGTCCTCGTCCTCGGCGGTGAGCTCGTTGACGTTGGCCTCCCACGACACCGCCTCCTCGGGCAGGTCGCCCAGCGGCACCGACAGCCCGAGGAACTCCTCCACCCAGCCCAGCAGCGCCAGGGTCGCCTTCGGGCACGGCGGCTGCGCCACGTAGTGCGGAATGGCCGCCCACAGCGACACCGTCTCCAGGCCCACCTCGCTGAACGTCTCGTGCGCCACGCCCACGATCCCGGTGGGGCCGGAGTAGGTGGTCGGCTCCAGGCCGTACCCGTCCCCCACCTCCACGGGCGAGGCGATCCCCGTCACCGGGATGGGCCTGGTGTGCGGCGCGTCGGCCAGCAGCGACCCCAGCATCACCACCCGCTTCACGCCCAGCTGCCGAGCGATCGCCAGCAGGTCGGCCGCGTACGAGCGCCACCGCATGTTCGGCTCGGGGCCGCTCACCAGGACGATGTCGCGTTGGGCACCGGGCGGGGTGGCCAACGCCACCCGGGTCGTGGGCCACTCGACCTTGCCGACCAGGCCGTTGACCACGGACATGCGCGGCCGGGTGACCTGGAAGTCGTAGTAGTCGTCCGGGGTGAGCGCGCACAGCTCACGGGCGCCCCACACCGTGGACAGGTGCTCGACGGCGAGGGTGGCCGCCTCCCCGGCGTCGTTCCATCCCTCGAACGCCGCCACCAGGACAGGATCGACAAGCTCCCGGGTGAGCTTGATCATTTCGGCGGCCCCTTCCTGCGCGCGGACGATTCCACCCTATGGGGTGGTGCCCCGGCCTGGAAACCGGGATTCTGCGCTCTCCCGGACGGGCGTCCCCGGCGGGACCCCGTTGTGCCACCCGCACGGAAACGGACGGAAATCCGTCTGATTGGACCGGTGCGGAACGGGCTCTTCGCGCATATCGTGGAACGCACGTCTCACATGGCGAAACGCCTGATGGGGTAGCCTCACAGCCAGCGACTGCGTTGGACAGAGCCGTCCCCCAGGCGCCCGACCCGACCGCGCCGGGGGTCGGCCCAGCACCGCGCACCGCGTGGATCGGCCTGGGCCGCCGCGGCGCCCCCAAGACTAGAGTTGCGGATGATGAGAGCTCGCCTGACCTTCCGTGAAGCACTGTCCCAGCGTGTCATCGTGGCGGATGGAGCGATGGGCACCATGCTCCAGGCGCACGATCTCGACCTCGACCAGTTCGAGGGGCACGAGGGCTGTAACGACATCCTCAACATCACCCGCCCCGACATCGTCCACGACACCCACGCGGCCTTCCTCGCGGTGGGTTCGGACTGCGTCGAGACCAACACCTTCTCCGCCAACTACGGCGGTCTGGCCGAGTACGGCATCGAGGACCGCGCCTACGAGATCGCGGAGGCGGGCGCGCGCGTGGCCCGTGAGGCCGCCGACGCCTACTCCACCCCGGACCACCCCCGCTACGTCCTCGGGTCGGTCGGCCCCGGCACCAAGCTGCCGTCCCTGGGCCACGCCCCCTACGCCCTCCTGCGCGACCACTACGAGCAGTGCCACCGGGGGCTCATCGACGGCGGCGCCGACGCCATCCTCATCGAGACCTGCCAGGACCTGCTCCAGGTCAAGGCCGCCGTCGTCGGCGCCCAGCGCGCCCGCAAGGCCCTGGGCAGGGACGTCCCGATCATCGCCCAGGTCACCATCGAGACCACCGGAACCATGCTGATGGGTTCGGAGATCGGCGCCGCGCTGACCTCCCTGGCCCCGCTCGGCATCGACGTCATCGGCCTGAACTGCGCCACCGGCCCCGCCGAGATGAGCGAGCACCTGCGCTACCTGTCGCACCACTCGCCCATCCCGATCTCCTGCATGCCCAACGCGGGCCTGCCCCAGCTCGGGGCCGACGGCGCGGTCTACCCGCTCACCCCGGCCGAGCTGGCCGACGCCCACGACACCTTCACCTCCGAGTTCGGCCTCAGCGTGGTCGGCGGCTGCTGCGGCACGACCCCCGAACACCTGCGCCAGGTGGTCGAACGCGTTCAGGGACGCGGGATCAAGGACCGCAAGCCGCTCGTCGAGGCGGCGGCCTCCTCGCTCTACCAGAGCGTGCCCTTCCGCCAGGACGCCAGCTACCTCGCGGTCGGCGAGCGCACCAACGCCAACGGCTCCAAGAAGTTCCGCACGGCCATGCTGGAGGAGCGCTGGGACGACTGCGTGGAGATGGCGCGCGACCAGATCCGCGACGGCGCCCACCTGCTCGACCTCAACATCGACTACGTGGGCCGCGACGGTGTCCGCGACATGCGCGAGCTGGCCTCCCGCTTCGCCACGTCCTCCACCCTGCCGATCATGCTCGACTCCACCGAGCCCGCCGTGCTGGAGGCCGGTCTGGAGGCGCTGGGCGGGCGCGCGGTGATCAACTCGGTCAACTACGAGGACGGCGACGGCCCCGACTCGCGCTTCACCCGCATCATGGAGTTGGTCTCCGAGCACGGCGCGGCCGTGGTCGGACTGTGCATCGACGAGGAGGGCCAGGCCCGCACCGCCGAGTGGAAGCTGCGCGTGGCCACCCGCCTGATCGAGCAGATCACCGGCGAGTGGGGCCTGCGGACCGGCGACATCGTCATCGACTGCCTCACCTTCCCCATCACCACCGGTCAGGAGGAGACACGGCGCGACGGCATCGAGACCCTCGACGCCATCCGTGAGCTCAAGCGCCGCTACCCGGACGTGCAGACCACGCTCGGCCTGTCCAACCTGTCCTTCGGCGTCAACCCGGCCGCCCGCATCGTGCTGAACTCGGTGTTCCTGCACGAGGCGGTCGAGGCGGGGCTGGACTCGGCGATCGTGCACGCCTCCAAGATCGTGCCGATCAACCAGATCCCCGACGAGCAGCGCGAGGTCGCCCTCGACCTCGTCTACGACCGGCGCGCCGACGACTACGACCCCCTGTCGAGGTTCATCGAGCTGTTCGAGGGCGTGGACGCCAAGTCCATGCGGGCCTCCCGGGCCGAGGAACTGGCCGCCCTGCCGCTGTGGGAGCGCCTGGAGCGGCGCATCGTCGACGGTGAGATGACCGGTATCGAGGCCGACCTGGAGGCGGCGCTGGCGGAGCGGCCCGCCCTGGCGATCGTCAACGACACCCTCCTGGAGGGCATGAAGACCGTCGGCGAGCTGTTCGGCTCCGGGCAGATGCAGCTGCCGTTCGTGCTCAAGTCCGCCGAGGTCATGAAGGGCGCGGTCGCCTACCTCGAACCGCACATGGAAAAGACCGACGACGACGGCAAGGGGCGTATCGTCCTGGCCACCGTCAAGGGCGACGTCCACGACATCGGCAAGAACCTCGTCGACATCATCCTGTCCAACAACGGCTACGACGTCGTCAACATCGGCATCAAGCAGCCGGTGTCGGCGATCCTGGAGGCGGCCGAGAAGGAGCGCGCCGACGTCATCGGTATGTCGGGTCTGCTGGTCAAGTCCACGGTGATCATGAAGGAGAACCTGGAGGAGATGAACTCCCGGGGGCTCTCCGAACGCTTCCCCGTGCTGCTGGGCGGCGCGGCGCTCACCCGCTCCTACGTGGAGCAGGACCTGGCGGAGATGTTCGAGGGCCAGGTCCGCTACGCCAAGGACGCCTTCGAGGGGCTGCGCCTGATGGACAGCTTCATGGCGGTCAAGCGCGGCGAGGAGGGCGCCGAGCTGCCCGCGCTGCGCCAGCGCAGGGTGCGCCGGGGAGCCACCCTGAAGGTGACCGAGCCCGAGGACATGCCCGCGCGCAGCGACGTGGCCACCGACAACCGGGTGCCCGTGCCGCCGTTCTGGGGCGACCGGATCAGCAAGGGCATCCCGCTGGCCGACTACTCGGCCTTCCTCGACGAGCGCGCGACGTTCATGGGGCAGTGGGGGCTCAAGGCCTCGCGGGGCGGCAACGGCCCCAGCTACGAGGAGCTCGTGGAGACCGAGGGGCGCCCGCGCATGCGGATGTGGCTGGACCGCATCCAGACCGACGGCCTGCTGGAGGCGGCGGTCGTGCACGGGCACTTCCCCTGCTACAGCGAGGGCGACGACCTCGTGGTGCTGGACGAGGACGGCGTGACCGAGCGCACCCGCTTCACGTTCCCGCGCCAGCGCCGCGACCGGCACCTGTGCCTGGCCGACTACTTCCGGCCCAAGGAGTCGGGGGAGCTGGACGTGGTGTCCTTCCAGGTCGTGACCGTGGGTTCGGCGATCAGCCGGGCCACCGCGGAGCTGTTCGAAAGAGACGCCTACCGTGACTACCTGGAGCTGCACGGCCTGTCCGTCCAGCTGACCGAGGCGCTGGCCGAGTACTGGCACACCCGGGTCCGCGCCGAACTGGGCTTCGCCGGTGAGGACCCGGCCGAGCTCGACGCCTTCTTCAAGCTCGGCTACCGCGGCGCGCGGTTCTCCCTGGGCTACGGGGCCTGCCCCAACCTGGAGGACCGGGCCAAGATCATGCGCCTGCTGGAGCCCGAGCGGGTGGGGGTCACGCTGTCGGAGGAGTTCCAGCTCGTCCCCGAGCAGGCCACCGACGCCATCGTCATCCACCACCCGGAGGCGACCTACTTCAACGTCTGACCGGTCTTCGCCGGTCGGTACCATCGGCGTTCCACACCCGGCCCCGCCGCTGGCGACAGCGGCGGGGGCGCGGCCGTGCGGCCGGCGGACCGAAGTGTTCGCGGTGCGGACAGAGCGCCGACAGACACACGTCAGGTCCCGGGCACCCGCGACCGCCCACGATGGTGGGATCCCGGGCGCCCGGGGACGCGGGGGCGCCCGCGAACGACACGAGAGGGGAGAGCGTGGTGCCGGTCCGCCCAGGGCGGGGCCGCACCACGGAGAGCATGAGCGAACCGAGCACTCCGGGCCGCCGCGTGAGCGCGGACGGGCCCGCCGGGGAGCGCCGCCTCCAGGCGGTCCTCCTGGACATGGACGGGACCCTCATCGACAGCGAGGGGCTGTGGGGGGAGTCCGAGGCCGAACTCGTCGCGGAGCTGGGCGGGGTGTGGACCGAGGAGGACCACGCGCGCAACGTCGGCAACGCCGCCGAGCCCGTGGGGCGGTACATCATCGGGCTGACCGGCGTCGACCTGACCCCGCGCCAGGTCGCCGACCGGCTCTACGAGAAGTTCCGCGTCAAGCTGGAGGACGGCGCCGAGCTGCGGCCCGGAGCCAAGGAGCTGGTCGCGATGGTGTCCGGCGCGGGAATCCCGGTGTCGTTGGTGACCTCCACCGAGCGCGAGCTGATCCGTGCCGCGATCGGCGGGATCGGCCTGGAGAGCTTCGACGACTCGGTGGCGGGGGACGAGGTCAGCGCGAACAAGCCCGACCCCGCGCCCTACCTGACCGCGGCCGAGCGGCTGGGGGTGGACCCCCGC
>NZ_ANBC01000134.1 GCF_000341125.1 Nocardiopsis lucentensis DSM 44048
CGGTGTGGCCGCGGCCGCCTCGGCGGGCTGCGCCACGGTCGCGGTGCCCAACCACGTGGAGATCGCTCCGCGCGAGGGCGTGGTCTTTCGTGACTCGCTGGTGGGCGTGGACCTGGAGTGGCTGGAGTCGCTGGTCGCCGACCGCTGACCCCACGCGCCGGACGGGGCCGCGGCGCGGGGCGTCGCGGCCCCTCGGTGTTGGTCCCCGGGTGGCCGACGCCCGCCGTTCGGCGAGAGCCCGTGCTCCGGGGCCCGTGTCCGGACGACGGAGATCCCACGATTCCTGACACGGCGGCGGGGAAGCGTTGCGGGGGGCCGGGGGCCCGGCGAGGCTGGGGCCATGACCAAGACCATCGCGTACGTGCTCTATCCCGAACTCACCGCGCTCGACCTCGTCGGTCCCCTCACCGTGACCTCCGTCCTGGAGAGACTCGGCTCGGACTGGCGCACCGTGACCGTGGCCCGCGACCTGTCCGCGGTGGACAGCGACGCCGCCGTCGGGCTGCGGGCGACGGCGACGTTCGACCAGGTCACCGACCCCGACGTGGTGATCGTCCCCGGAGGGTCCGCCGGCACCTTCGCGGCCTGCGCGGACCAGGACCTGCTGGGCTGGCTGCGCGCGGCGGCCGAGTCGGCCCACCTCATGGCGTCGGTGTGCACCGGTTCGCTGATCCTGGGCGCCGCGGGTCTGCTGCGGGGCCGCCGCGCCACGACGCACTGGAGCCTGCTCGACGCGCTGCCCCGGTTCGGCGCCACCCCCGTGTCCGAGCGCTGGGTCCGGGACGGGGACGTCCTCACCGCGGCGGGCGTGTCCGCCGGTATCGACATGGCGCTGCACCTGGTCCACGAGTTGGAGGGGGAGGAGGCGGCCCGTCTGGCGCAGCTGGTGATCGAGTACGACCCCGAGCCGCCGCTGGGCCCCCTCGACTGGGCGTGGACCGAGCGCTCCGAGCGGCCGGATCTGCTGCGCAGGCACATGCACGCGGCGCTGGCCGAGGCCCTCGGCCCGGCCCCGGAGACGGCTGACTGACCGGCCCCCGCCCCTCGGCGCTGGTCCGGTGTACGTGTGAAGGGCACGGGTAGCGTGGAGGCAGGAGCCCCGGGCGGGCGCCGGACCGGGAGACTCCCTAAGGGATCGGCCTGATGTGCGCTTCGGCGTCGGATGGGAGACTGGCGACATGTTCGAGCTGCCTGAGAACCTGCCCGTCTCCGATCTGACCGTGGGTGCCGTCCTCACCGGGCTGGGGCTGATCATCTCCTTCCTCGTGTGGCGCCGCAGGGGCGCCGCCTCGGGCGTGCGCGGCGTGGCCTGGTCGCTGGTGCCGCTGTCCGTGGCCCTGCTCGGGTTGATGGGCGTGGTGTGGGAGTTCGTCCGCGGGGTCGTGGGGGTCCTCACCGGACTGTTGATCAGCCCGTTCGTCTGGGCCGGAGTGATCCTCGCGGGGCTGGCCGTGGTGCTCTACGTCGCCTCCGGGGTCATGCGCTCGCGGGGCGTGGGTACCGGGTCGCGCGCCGGGAAGGCCAAGGACACCGGCAAGGACGCCGACGGCAAGGGTGCGGGCAAGGCGGCCGCCGGGCCCGGGGCCACCGCGCCCCAGGTGGGCCCGGCGCAGGGGAAGAAGGCCGCCCCCGCCGACGACCTGTCCGACTTCGGCGACATCGAGGAGCTGCTGCGCAAGCGCGGGATCGACTAGCGCGCGGGGATGGCCGACCCCCACCGCCCTCCCCGCGACCTGATCCGTCGGATCTCCCGGGCCCATGCCCGGGTGCTGGACCTGCTCGACGGCCTGGACAGAGGAGCGGACGGCTCAGCCCTCGGCCCTTCCCGGGTGGACACGCGGGCACGTCGTCCAGCACCTGACGGACAACGCTCGCGCCTTCGAACGGCAGGCGCGGTTCGCGCTGCGCGGTGAGCTGGTCGAGATGTAGGACGGAGGTCAGGACGGGCGCGACCGGTCGATCGAACGGGGTGCCGTCCGTCCCCTGGCCCGCCCGCGAGAGGACCTGCGGTCGGCCCAGCGCGACCTGGAACGGACCTGGGCCCCGCTGACGGCGCGGGACTGGTGCCGACCGGTGCGCTTCCGCCGCGCCACGGTCCTGGACACCGCGCTGGCGCGGTGGCGGGAGGCCGAGATCCACGCCGTCGACCTCGCCGTCGGCCACCGGCCCCGCGACTGGTCGCGGGCCTTCGCCCTGCACGTTCTGGACTTCCTGGCCGACAGGGCTCCCGCGGGGAGGCGGCTGGTCCTGCGGGCCACCGACGACGACCACAC
Organism: Nocardiopsis lucentensis DSM 44048; assembly: GCF_000341125.1. Taxonomy (GTDB): domain Bacteria; phylum Actinomycetota; class Actinomycetes; order Streptosporangiales; family Streptosporangiaceae; genus Nocardiopsis; species Nocardiopsis lucentensis. The sequence continues at coordinate 2,274 of NZ_ANBC01000134.1, forward strand.
CAGGTCCCCGGGGGAGGGACCGCCCGTCGTGGTCGGCGGAGCGCTGCGCGACCTCGCCGCCTGGATGGCGGGCCGTGGCACCGACGGCGCCGTGACCACGACCGCTCCCGCCCCGCCGGAGCTGGGTCCCTGGCCGCCGGACCCCGCCGACTGAGATCCGGGGCGCCCCGGGGCCAGCGGAGCTTTCACCACTCCTGTACCACTTCTGGCACGTGCGTCTCACGGCGTGCCCTCCGTCGCGTGCCCGCCGTCCGCTTCGCCTGCCCTCCGGGGCGAACACCTCCGGGCCGCGGGGTGACGGAGAACGAACCGGCAACGGAACGGTGACGGTGCGGACGAGGGACGGGCGACGGCCTATCCCCCGTCGCTTTGTGAACTCACGCGAACACTCTCGGAGCCATAGCACTTGCCATAGCGTTCCCTCTTCGCGTCGGTTTCGCCTGTTATCAGGGAGTATCGTGAGGGCTCGCTACTGGCTGGTATGTCCAGGTCACCAGGGTCGTCCGATGAATGTGCAGTTTGTCGAAGAGTGGCAAGAAATGAGTTTTTTGTCATCATTTGTCACGATTCAGATACATGACACGGAACTGGACGATATGTGTCCAGATGGCGAGTAGGTTGGTCGCTGTGTAACAGCCCGGGCGGTTTCGCGCCGGGTGTGTCCAACTCCTCACTGGGGTCGGTGCGCCCGAGCAGCCGCGTCCGGCGCGGTGGAGGCACCCCCTCCTCGCCGCCGGTCCCGCCCACGCCAGCCAGTGTCGAGATCCGACCGGCCCCACATCGTGAGGACCCCCAGGCGGGTCATCCCCCAGGTCTCACGCGTGGGTTCAGTCCTCCCTCGGCCGAAGCGTATGAGTGGAGAGAGTGGTGTCCCGATGAGCGCGCCCTCGCAAGCCCCCGAGTCGGCGGATCAGCCGACCTCAGCGGATGCCGTCGAGGAGTCCGAGGCCATGGCCGGTCACGGCGGATCGGACAACCGGTCCCTCCGGCAGATCGCGTGGCAGCGGCTGAAGCGGGACAAGGTCGCGATGGTCTCCGGCGTGGTGGTCGCGCTGCTCATCCTCGCCGCGATCCTGGCGCCGCTCCTGACCAAGTGGTTCGGGTACCCGCCCACCGAGTACCACCAGGACCTCGTCGACCCCTCCACCCGGCTTCCCTTCAAGGACCCGGAGAACCCCTACGACGAGTTCGGCTACGCGATCACCGACCCGTGGGGCGGCATCAGCTCCGACCACTGGCTCGGCGTCGAGCCCACCACGGGCCGAGACCTGCTCAGCCGCCTGCTCCACGGCGCGCAGATCTCCCTGCTCGTGGCGTTCCTGTCCACCCTGGTCTGCGTCGGCCTCGGCACCGTCCTCGGCATCATCGCCGGCTACAAGGGCGGCTGGGTCGACACCCTCATCAGCCGGGCCATGGACATCTTCCTGGCCTTCCCGCTGATGCTCTTCGCGATCGCGCTCGTCGGCGTCATCCCCGACGGTCTCCTCGGCCTGACCGGCAACGGCCTGCGCATCGGCGTCATCGTCTTCATCATCGGGTTCTTCAACTGGCCCTACATCGCGCGGATCGTCCGCGGTCAGACGCTCTCCCTGCGCGAGCGCGAGTTCGTCGAGGCGGCCCGCAGCCTGGGCGCCGGCAACCGGCACATCCTGGTCAAGGAGATCCTGCCCAACCTGATCACGCCGATCCTGGTCTACTCGACGCTGCTGATCCCCACGAACATCCTGTTCGAGGCGGCGCTGAGCTTCCTGGGCGTGGGCATCAACCCGCCCACCCCGAGCTGGGGAAAGATGCTCTCCGAGGCGATCCCGTTCTACCAGAACGGCCCCTACTTCGTCGTCTTCCCCGGCCTGGCCATCTTCATCACCGTCCTGGCGTTCAACCTGTTCGGTGACGGCCTCCGCGACGCCTTCGACCCCAAGACCTCGGACTGATCCGCGTCGGTACGGGGCGAGGCCCATCGCCGGACCCCGTACCGACACGGATCGACCCGCGGGTCCAACCATCCCCTTTCAGGTTCGGTAGAGAGGTAGTTCCTTGAGGAAACGCACCCTCGGCTTCGTCGCGCTCGGCGCGGCGGCGTCCATCTTCCTGTCCGCGTGCGGCGGCGGCGACAGCACCGGCGGCGACGGCGGCGGCGAAGGCGCCGGCTTCAACGCCGCCGAGAACTCCGTGGTCAACGCCTCGGACCAGACCGGCGGCACCCTGCGCTACGCCATCCAGGACGACTTCGACTCGGTCGATCCGGGCGACACCTACTACGGCTTCAGCTGGAACTTCTCGCGCTACTACGCGCGCACCCTGCTGGCCTACAACCCGGAGCCGGGCGAGAACGCCACCGACCTGGTCCCCGACACGGCCGCGGGCATGCCCGAGCCGAACGAGGACTTCACCGAGTGGACGGTCGAGATCAAGGAGGGCCTCAAGTACGAGGACGGCTCCGAGATCACCGCCCAGGACATCAAGTACGGCATCATCCGCGGTGACTTCAACGGCGGCTCCCTGGTCCACGGCCCGAGCTACTTCGCCCAGAAGCTCGACGCCGACCCGGACTTCAACGTCTACGAGTCCTCGGACCCGCTCGGCGAGTTCGACGCCATCGAGACCCCGGACGACCACACCCTGGTCTTCCACCTCAAGGAGAGCTTCTCGGAGTTCCCCAACATCCTGATCATGCCGCAGACCGCCCCGGTCCCGGTGGACGCGGACACGGGTGCGCTCTACCAGCAGCACGTCATGTCCTCGGGCCCGTACAAGTTCGACGGCGACTACGAGCCCGGCGTCAAGCTCCACCTGGTCCGCAACGAGGAGTGGGACGCCGAGTCCGACCCGATCCGCACGGCGCTGCCGGACCGCGTCGAGGTCGAGATCGGCGTCAACCAGGACGAGATCGACGAGCGCCTGGTCAACGGCGAGCTCGACGTCGACCTGGGCGGCACGGGCGTGGGTCCGGCCATGCACAGCCGCCTGGCCGGCGACGAGTCCGAGCGCCCCAACATCGACAACCTGTACTCGGGCGCCCTGCGGTACGTGAACATCCACACGCCGGTCATCGAGGACGTCGCCTGCCGCCAGGCGATCATGTACGCGGCCAACCGCGACAGCATGCACCGCGCCTGGGGCGGTGAGCTGGGCGGCGACATCGCCACCAACCTGATCCCGCCGCAGATCCCGGGCTCGGACCCGGAGAGCGACCTGTACCCCTCCGAGGACAACAAGGGTGACCTCGACTCCGCCCGCGAGAAGCTGGAGGAGTGCGGCGAGGAGGACGGCTTCGAGACCGTCATCGCCGCCCGCGAGGGCCGTGAGAAGGACGTCGACACCGCCGAGGCCCTGCAGAACGCCCTCGCCGAGGTCGGCATCGAGGCCAGCATCGAGCTCTACCCGGCCAGTGACTTCTACGGCCAGTACGCCGGTTCCCAGGACTTCGTCCGCGAGAACAACATCGGCCTGAGCGTCTCCGGCTGGATCCCCGACTGGCCCACCGGCTACGGGTTCGCCCAGGCGATCACCGACGGCCGCGCCATCGTCGAGACCGGCAACTACAACATGGCCGAGCTCGACGACCCCGAGATCAACGAGCTGTGGGACCGCTCGATGCAGACCGAGGACCCGGACGAGCGCGCCGACATCTACGCCAAGATCGACACGCTCGTGATGGAGCAGGCCGCCATCCTCCCGGTGATCTTCGACCGCGCGATGTTCTACCGCTCCCCTGAGCTGACCAACGTCTACTTCCAGCCGGGTTACGCCATGTACGACTACATGGCCCTGGGCGTGGACCGCGGCTAGCCACCACCGGCCAAGTTCCGAACTATCACGACAAGGCAGGTGAAGGCGGCGGGGGCCCTGCGGCCCCGCGGGTAGCCCCCGCCGCTGACCGCGATGTTGACCTACATTCTCCGCCGACTCGGTGCGGGCCTGTTGCTGCTCGCCATCGTCACGATGGTCACCTTCTGGATCTTCTACGTCCTGCCCCGCTGGGCCGGGGTGACGCCAGAGGGCATGGCCGCCATGTACGTGGGCAAGGCGCCCACCCCCGAGGCCCTGGCGGCCACGGTGGAACGGCTCGGGCTGGACCAGCCGATCGCCGGCCAGTTCTACGACTTCATCAGGACGCTGCTCCTCGGCACCGAGTACACCTTCGGCCGGCAGACGGTGGAGTGCGCGGCGCCGTGCCTGGGCTACTCCTTCTCGACCAACACCCCGGTCCTGGAGCAGATCGTCAGCCGCCTGCCGGTCACGATGTCCCTGGCCGCCGGCGCGGCCGTCATCTGGGTCGTCGGCGGCGTCGCGGTCGGCGTTCTCTCGGCCGTCAAGAAGGGCAGTATCTTCGACCGGATCGCCATGTCCCTGGCCCTGGTCGGCGTCTCCCTGCCGATCTACTTCACCGGTCTGCTCTCGCTGGCGTTCCTGGTGCACAACTGGAACCTCTTCCCGGTGCCCCGGTACGTGCCCCTCACCGAGGACCCGATCGCCTGGGTCCAGGTGATGATCCTGCCGTGGGTGACCCTGGCGTTCCTGCACGCCGCGCAGTACGCGCGCCAGACCCGTGCGGGCATGCTGGAGACCCTCGGCGAGGACTACATCCGCACCGCCCGGGCCAAGGGCCTGAGCGAGCGCCGGGTGATCTTCAAGCACGCGCTGCGGCCCACGCTGACCCCGATCGTCACGATCTTCGGCCTCGACCTGGGCCTGGTGCTCGGCGGCGCCATCCTGACCGAGACGACGTTCTCGCTCAACGGCATCGGTAAGTACGCGATCGACGCCATCGTCTCCAAGGACCTCCCGGTGATCCTCGGCGTCACCCTCATGGGCGCGTTCTTCATCGTCCTGTGCAACCTGATCGTCGACCTGCTCTACCCGGTCGTCGACCCGCGGGTGCGGATCGCCAAGTAGCACGCGACAGCGCCGACCAGACCAGCTCTAGTGAAGGAATGTGACATGGCCTCGACCGAGCCCGTCGTCCGGGTGGACGACCTGCGGGTGACGTTCCCGAC
>NZ_ANBC01000135.1 GCF_000341125.1 Nocardiopsis lucentensis DSM 44048
ATCCACCAGAGGCTGGGGGAGTTCGGGGTCGGCGGGATCCTCCACCGCCGAGGGGACGTCCTCGTAGGGGCCCAGGCCGGGTGACGCGGGCTCGGTGGTGGGCCGCTCATCGGCGGTTCGCTCATCGGCGGGATCGGCCTGGCAGGCGGTGGCCGCCAAGGCCAGCACGACCGCCGCGGCCCATCGTCGCACCGTCAGTCTCGCCGACCCCTCACCCCGCACCGAATCCTCCTCCGGACGTCCCGTGGTCCCAGTCTGTGTAGGGGCCGGTCGATCGCCCGTGCATGTGTCAGCGGGCGGACAGTCTTCCGGGACCCGGCCGGACAGGGGGAGATGACCGCACCGTTCCCCGACCGGTGGCCCTCCCGGCTGCGACGTCTGCTGTCGGGACGGTGACTGTCCGCGTGCCGACACTGTCCACCCAGCCCGACGGTGTTTGGGATGGACTACCGCGTGGCATGGGTCGGGCTGTCGTTAGGGGGAGGGCCCGGCCCACCGCCGCGCCGCATCATCGACACGGAAGGCGGGGCCGCACGTGGCCGACAGAGCACGGGACCGGGGCGAGGTCTTCGTCGAGTACACCAAGAGCGTCTGCCCGGTGTGCAAGGTGGTGGTCGACGCCCAGGTCAACATCCGCGACAACAAGGTCTATCTGCGTAAACGCTGCAAGGAGCACGGCTGGTTCGAGGCGCTGGTCTACGGCGACGCCCAGCTGTACACGGAATCGATCCGCTTCAACAAACCGGGCACGCTACCGCTGACCTTCCAGACCGAGGTCAAGGACGGATGCCCCTCCGACTGCGGACTGTGCCCCGAACACAAACAGCACGCCTGCCTGGGCATCATCGAGGTCAACACCGGCTGCAACCTGGACTGCCCGATCTGCTTCACTGACTCCGGACACCAGCCGGATGGTTATTCGATCACCCGCGAACAGTGCGCGCGCATGCTCGACACCTTCGTCGAGGCCGAGGGCGAACCCGAGGTGGTGATGTTCTCCGGCGGGGAACCCACCATCCACAAGGACATCCTCGCCTTCGTCGAGATGGCCACCGACCGG
>NZ_ANBC01000136.1 GCF_000341125.1 Nocardiopsis lucentensis DSM 44048
CGAGGCCACCCATCGCGCCATCCGCGGCACGGACCTGCGCGAACTCAAGAAGCGCGCCCTGGACAACTGCGCCGAGGTCGGGCTGACCGTCACCCTGGTCGCGGCGATCGAACGCGACCTCAACGACCACGAACTCGGCGACATCATCGGGTTCGGCATCGACCACCCGGCCGTCCACGCCGTCACGTTCCAACCGGTCACCCACTCCGGCCGTCACGTGGAGTTCGACCCGCTCACCCGGCTGACCAACTCCGACGTCATGGAGATGATCACCGAGCAGCGGCCCGACTGGTTCCGTCCCGGGGACTTCGTGCCCGTCCCCTGCTGCTTCCCCACCTGCCGATCGGTCACCTACCTGCTCGTGGACCGCAAGGAGGACCGGACCGACGTCGTCCCCCTGCCGCGCCTGATCGACGTGGACGACCACCTCGACTACGTCAGCAACCGCGTCCTGCCCGACCCCGAACTGCGCGCCTCCCTGGAACGACTGTGGAGCGCCTCGGCGTTCATGAACGCCCCCGACACCATGGAGGGCCTGGCCGCGGCCACCGCCAACGCCGAGTGCGCGGCCTGCGGCATCGACCTGCCGCAGGCGGCCAAGGACCTGGGCGACAAGGTGTTCATGATCGTCGTCCAGGACTTCCTGGACCCCTACACCCTCAACGTCAAGCAGCTCATGAAGTGCTGCGTGGAGGAGATCACCCCGGACGGGCGCATCATCCCCTTCTGCGCCTACAACTCGGTGGGATACCGCGAACAGGTGCGCGCACGGATGTCCGGTGTCGAGGTCGCCGACGTCGTCCCCAACGCCCGCCCACTGGCCGACATCACCGTGGAGTCGCCCTACGGGTCCCGCATCGCCCGCACGAAGGGCAGTCCCGCAGCGGACGGCGAACCGGGCGTCGCCCCCGACCACACCAACGTCGGACAACGCGCGGTGGAGGAGTCATGACCGACCGATCGCTGCCCGTCCCCGACCCCGAGACGGTGAAGTCCTGCTGCGCCACGGCCTACGGCAGCGACGCCGTGACCCTGCTACTCGGGGACTCCTACCACCCCGGGGGCCTCACCCTCACCCGACGTCTCGCCGACCACCTCACCCTCACCGCCGGCTCCCGGGTGCTCGACGTCGCCTGTGGCCGTGGCACCACCGCCCGCCTGCTCGCCCTGGAACACGACGTGCGGGTGGACGGCGTCGACCTCGGCGCGGCCACCGTCGAAGCGGCCCGGAAGGCGACCAAGGAGTCAGCACTCGCTGACCGGGTCCGCTTCCGGGAGGGCGACGCCGAGCGGCTCCCGGTTCCCGAAGCCGTCTACGACGCCCTCGTGTGTGAGTGCGCCCTGTGCACGTTCCCCGACAAGCCCGCCGCGGCCGCGGAGTTCGCGCGCGTGCTGCGCCCGGGCGGCAGGGTCGGGATCACCGACGTCACGGTGGCCGGCGGCGGACTTCCCGACGAGCTGGCGGGGATCGCCGGATGGGTGGCCTGTGTCGCCGACGCCCTACCCGCCGACGCGTACGCCGAACTACTGCGTGCGGCCGGACTGCGCCTCCTTCGGGCGGAGCCCCACGACGGGGCCCTGGTGCGCATGATCGACCGGATCGACGCCCGGATACGGCTGCTCTCCATGACCGCGCCCGCGCGTCTCGCGGAGGTGGGAGTCGACGCCGACGCGCTCGCCCCCTACCTGACGGCCGCTCGGCGGG
>NZ_ANBC01000137.1 GCF_000341125.1 Nocardiopsis lucentensis DSM 44048
AAGCCCGAAGGCGGGTGAGTCCTTCGTCGGGCGCCCCGACGGTGTGCCACGACCGATGGCGACGCGCCCGGGAGCGTCCGACTGATCCACCGGTCCGCGTCTCAGGCGAGCGTTCCCAACCAGGTGGTCACGCCGTAGAGCACGCCGTAGGTGGCCACCGCGACGCCCAGCGCGAGCGCGATCCTCCCCTTGGCCTTGCGCGCGCCGTCCAGGGAGCACATCCGCTTCCGGTACAGCGACCACCAGACCAGCGCCACCAGTACGGCCAGACCCCCCAGACGGAACCACCAGGCGTAGCCGTCGTAGAGGTCGGTGGCCCACACGAACGCGGTCCCCGCGCTGACCACGCCCAGGAGCGCCAGCACCGTCGGTCCCACGCAGCACATGATCCCGACCAGCCCCGACACCAGGCCGATGCGCACCGCGGCCAGCGGCCGACGCGGCGTCTCTGCGCCGGTGCCGCTTCCGGGTTCCAGGTCGGGGGAGGCCGCGCTCATCGGTCGTCCTCCCGCTCGATGCCCACGCCCGGCCAGAACGCCACGTGGTCCCTGATCCGGCGGGCCAGCGGGCTGGGACGCGGGTAGTACCAGGCGGCGGCCTCGTAGGTCTGGCCGTGCACGGTGACGTCGTAGTAGCGCGCGACGCCCTTCCAGAAGCACAGGCTCCGGGACCGGGACTCGGAGAAGTGCTCGCGGCGCAGGGACTCGGGTGGGAAGTAGTGGTTGCCCTCCACCATCACGGTACTCGGCGCCTCGGCCAGCACCTCACCGTTCCAGACCGCTCGGATCATCTGCGTCCCTCCCCGCGAACGGAACCGGCCGCGACGGCGGCCGTGCCCCCAGTACACCGGTGGCCTTCGGGGGAGCGGAGGCGAGTGTCAGGGACGTGACAACCCGGGGCGAGGCCGGGAAGGCATCGCCCCGGTCAGGATCCGTCGCGCAGCCGTTCGAGGCCGTCGAGGATCAGATCGAGCCCGAACTCGAACGCGTCCCCCCGCGACGGGTGTTCCAGATGGTGGCGGATGTGCGCGACCAGGTCGGGATACTCCGCGAGCGGCGACGAGCGCAGCAGCGGCTCACCCAGCTCCCGCATCTCCTCGGCGTCGAGCGGAAAGCCGATCGCCTGCATCGCGTGGCCGACGATGTGGTTCTCGACGGCGTGGTAGCCGCTGTCGAGGAGGTCGGGCGGGAAACCGGACTCGCGCAGGTTGCGCAGGGCGCGGTCCATGTAGCGCATCCGGGCCGGTCCCAGGGTGATGCGCGCGGTCCACAACGCGGGCAGCCACGGATGCCGCATCAGCACGTCATGCGCCGAGACGGCCCGGCGCCGGGCGAACTCCCGCCAGTCGGCGCCGTCCTCGGGCAGCTCGATCTCCTCGGCGGCCCGCTCGATCATGCCGTCCAGCAGGTCGTCCTTGTTGTCGACGTGGTTGTAGAGCGCCATCGCCTCCACCCCCAGCTCCCGTCCGAGCCGGCGCATCGACAACGCGTCGGCGCCCTCCGCGTCGGCCAGGCGGATCCCGGCCTCGATCACCAGATGACGGTTCAGCGTGACGCGTTGCTCCGCGGACGACCGCTTGGACACCTTGACTTCCCTCTCCGCTTGACGGGTGATAACCCAAAGCCTAGCATACGGCGTAAATATTTACGGCGTAAATACTGGAGGGGATGGCATGAGAGCGATCGTCCAGCGTGCCTACGGCGGCCCGGCCGACGTGTTGGAGTTCGGCGAGGTCGACCGCCCGGAACCGGGCGAGGACGGGGTCCTGCTGCGCGTGCACGCGTCGTCGGTGAACCCGGCGGACTGGTTGCGCACCGTGGGGCGGCCGTACGTCCTGCGACCCGTGTTCGGCCTGCCGCGACCGAAGCCTCCGATTCCCGGCAAGGACGTGGCGGGGACCGTCGAGGCGGTCGGCCCCGGGGCCACCCGCCTCCGCCCCGGAGACGAGGTGTACGGCGAACTGCCCGGCGGCGCCTACGCCGAGTACGTCGTCGCCGCCGAGACCGCCCTGGCACGGAAGCCGACCAACCTCGACTTCGCGGAGGCGGCGGCCGTCCCCCTCGCAGGACTCACCGCGCTCCGCGGGATCCGGGACGCCGGAGCGGTCCGGGCCGGCCACCGGGTCCTGGTCAACGGCGCGTCCGGCGGCGTGGGCACGTTCGCGGTGCAGATCGCCAGGTCACTCGGCGCCCACGTGACCGGTGTGTGCGGCACGCGCAACCTCGACCTGGTGCGCTCGATCGGCGCCGACGAGGCCGTCGACTACACCCGTGAGGACTTCACCCGCGGCGAGCGGTCCTACGACGTCATCCTCGACCTGGTCGGCAACCATCCGCTGAAGGCGTACCGGCGGGTGCTGCGCGCCGACGGGGTGTACGTGGCCGCGAGCGGCGAACCCGGCGGAGCCGTCCTGGGCCCCCTGCCGTACCTCCTCGGCGTCATGGTGTCGTCACTGCGCCGCCGTCCGAGGATGACGGTGTTGGCGGCCAAACCGGACCCGGACGACCTCGCGGCGCTCACCCGCCTGATCGAGGACGGCCACGTCGCGCCCGTCGTCGACCGCGTCCATCCGCTGGACCGGGCCGCCGGGGCGCTCGCCGACCAGGGCGCGGGCCACCGGCGCGGCAAGACGGTCCTGACGGTGACACCCACCGCCCACCCCTCCTGACCACGGCTTCTCCCCCCCCAACCACCGAGGAGTCCCTCATGGCACCACCGAGCCACACACGTCCCGGAGCACACCCGACCGCCGACGACAGGAACCTCCTGCGATGGGGCGGCCTGACCGCTCTGGCGGGCAGCGCCGTCTTCGTCGCCGTCCTGATCCTCGTGATCCTCCACATCGGCCCGGAACCCGACGGGCCGGAGGGGCCGATCTCCCGGTTCCCCGAGATCCGCGCGGCCCGCACCGTGGAGAACGGCCTCTACCTGGCCGTCATGCTGCTGTGGGCGCCGCTGTCGGTGGCCCTCCACCGCGGGCTGCGCGGGGCACGGGCCGCGTTCGCGCGGTTCGGAAGCGTGCTCAACCTGATGGGCCTGGCGGTCCTCGCCGCCGGCGCCCTGCCCCACGTCGTGGCGGTCCACCTGTCCGACCGCTACCACGCCACCGACGCCACCGTCGGGGAACGGGAGACCCTCGTCCTCCTCTGGCAGGCGACGCAGGGCCTGTTCGACGCCATCCTGCTGGCGGGGCTGCTCATGACGCCGATCGGTGTGATCCTGATCGGCTTCGCCATGAACCGCGGCCCGGGCTTCGGCCGGATGGTCGGCGGCCTCAGCGTGGGTCTGGGAACGGTGGGCCTGGCCGCCGCCACGGTCATGCTCATCGACCCCCTCTCACCGTTGGCGGCCGTCACCGTCCTGACGCTCATCGCCTTCCACCTCCTCGCCGGATGGAGGGCCTACCGGCTCTCCGGCCGCCCCGCGCCCACCGCCAACCCGCCCGAGAAGGGATTCCGGGAATGACCACGTACGCGATCCTCACCGAGGATCTGAGGAAGACGTTCGGCGGCACCGTAGCCGTCGACGGTGTCGACCTGGCGGTCCCGGCCGGAACCGTCTACGGCGTCCTCGGCCCCAACGGAGCGGGCAAGACCACGACGATGCGCATGCTGGCGACGCTCGTGCGTCCCACGAGCGGACGGGCGCGCGTGTTCGGCCACGACGTCGCCGCCGAGGCCGACGCGGTACGCGCCCGCATCAGCCTGACCGGTCAGTACGCCTCGGTCGACGGCGAGCTCACCGGTGCGCAGAACCTCACGCTGATGGGGAGGCTCCTCGGCCACCGGCACCGCGCCGCGGTACGGCGTGCCCGCGAACTGCTGACGGTCTTCGGGCTCGAGGAGGCGGCGGACCGCCAGGTCAAGCGCTACTCGGGCGGTATGCGCCGCCGCCTCGACATCGCCGCGGGCATCGTGGTCACGCCCGCCCTGGTCTTCCTGGACGAACCGACCACCGGTCTGGATCCACGCAGCCGCGGACAGGTGTGGGACGCGGTACGCGCGTTGACCGATGGCGGCACCACCGTCCTGCTCACCACCCAGTACCTGGAGGAGGCCGACCGGCTCGCCGACCGCCTGGCCGTCATCGACCGCGGCCGGGTCATCGCGACGGGCACGCCAGCGGAACTGAAGCAGTCCGTCGGCGCCGGGGCGCTGCGCGTGCGGGTACAGGACGCGGACCGGCGCGACGAGGCGGAGCGGATCCTGGCCGACGTGTTGGCCCAACCGGTCCACCACGACGACGATCCCGCCGCGCTGTCGGCCCGACTGGTCGACCCCGACCGCGCCGGAGCCGCTCTGCGCGCGTTCACCCACGCCGGTATCGAGGTCAGCGCCCTCAGTGTGGGCCAGCCCAGCCTGGACGAGGTCTTCCTCGCGCTGACCGGCCACCACGCCCGGCCCGACACGGCAGAGGAGCCCCTCTCGTGAGCATCGTTCCCGTTCCGACGACCGCCCCGTCCGCCGATCCGCTGCGTTCGGCGCTGGCGTCCGGCGCCCGTCCCGCCCGGCCCGGAGCGGCGGCGGTCACCCTGGCGTTCGGCTGGCTGGCGCTGCTGCGCATCAAGCACGTGCCCAGCCAGTTGTTCGACGTCACGGTCTTCCCGCTGATCATGCTGGTGATGTTCACCTACCTGTTCGGCGGGGCCCTGGCCGGATCGACCGGTGACTACCTCCGGTCGGTTCTGCCGGGCATCCTCGTGATGACGGTGACGATGACCACCCAGTCGACCGGTGTCGCGCTCAACACCGACATCGGCGACGGTGTCTTCGACCGCTTCCGATCCCTGCCGATCTGGCAGCCGGCCGCGTTGATCGGACCGCTCCTGGCGGACCTGGTCCGTTACGCGACGAGCGCCGCGGTCGTCGTCGGAGCCGGGACGCTGCTCGGGTTCCGTCCGAACGCCGGTCCGCTCGGACTGTTGGCCGGTGCCGGGCTGGTGCTGCTGTTCGCCTGGAGCCTGTCGTGGGTCTGGACGAGCTTCGGCCTGCTGGCCCGCAGACCCGAGTCGATGATGTTCATCGGCATGCTGGTGACGTTCCCGCTGACCTTCGTCAGCAACGTGTTCGTCGACCCCGCGACACTGCCCGGGTGGCTGGAGCGCTGCGTCGAGGTCAACCCGGTCACGCATCTGGTCACCGCGACGCGTGGGTTGATGCACGGCGAGCCGGTGGCGGCCCAGGTCGGCATCGTCCTTCTGACCTGTGCGGGCATGGTCGCGGTGTTCGCGCCCGTGACGATGCGGCTCTACCGCCGCGAACGGTGAACGGTCACGGCGCCCGTGCCCCCAGCGCAACCGTGGCCTCCGCGGGAGCGTCGGCGACCGTCAGGGACGACCCGGCCCCGTCCCGAGGCCGGGCGCGCGGTCACAGGTCGGTGAGCGCGTGGACGAGCTGGTCCACGGTCGGGGCGCCCGCGAGCCCCTCCGGGGTCGGGTAGACCCGGCAGGCGAGGCCGTGGGTCCCGCCGTGGGGGAACGGGTCGCGGCCGTTCACCCGGATCGTGGGTGAGCCGGGGAAACCCCGATCCCGCGCCTCCTCCTCGGTGTGTACGGCGACCAGTTCGACTCCGGTCTCCGGGTGCCCCACACGGGTGAGTGCCCGGTGCAGACGCTCCTGAACCAGGCGCCGGTTGGGGCAGCCATCGAAGTAGAGCAGCTCTACGTTCATCTCTCCCTCCCTCTTTCCAATGTGCCCCACCGCGACAGGTCTTTGGAGCGGGTGTGTCCACTCAGGACATGGCGGTGCCGGGGGCTCTCGGGTCAGGAAGCCCCCGGCACCTGCGCCGTCTGCGTCGGGCGCACGACCGTCGACGGACGGCCGTGTCCACGCTCCGGGCGAGAACACCCCGTTCGCACGGCACACGGAGGGAGGCAATCACGCCGGATCCGAGCCGCGCCTGGACTTGTCAGCGAGGAGACACATTCAGCCGTCACGCGAGCGCGACGCGGCCGGTTTTCGGGGGTCGTCATGCACACGGTGGAGTTGGACACCGGTACCGGCGCACGGACCGTCCTCGCGGCTCAGCGGCTCGCGATCCGACCGCCAGGGTGTCCGCCCGGCACGCCCGGAAAACAAAATGGCCTGGGGCTTCCGCGATGCGGGAAGCCCCAGGCCGGAGCGCGGAGGATCGGGGATTTGAACCCCGGAAGGCGTTGCCATCCAACCGCAGTCGATCATCGTTGTTTCCAGAATTTAACTGGTGGAAGGGGTGCCGGACCGATGGGCCCGGCATCCCCCGGAACGCCGGGTCAGTCGGTCCAGGCGCGGTGGGCGAACATCTCGTCCACCTGGGTGTGGAACAGGTGGTTGGTGTAGTTGCTGATGGTCTTGACGGAGACGGCGAGCAGCACCTGCAGGATGTCGGTCTCGGTGAATCCGGCGGCGAGGAACGCGTCGACCTGGTCGGCGGTGGGCAGGCCCCGGCTCTCGACGAAGGCCGCCGTGAAGGTGGACAGGGCGTCCAGGCGCGCGTCGGGCAGCGGCTTGTCGTCGCGGAGGGCGTCGGTGACCTCGGTGGGGACCTTGTTCATGTCGGCGAGCGCGCTGTGCGCGGCGACGCAGTAGGTGCAGCCGTTGACCCGGCTGATGGTGAGCAGGACGGTCTCCTGCTCGGCCGGGGTGAGGCCCGAACCGGAGCGGAAGGCGTCGTAACCCGCCATGTAGGTCTCCAGCAGGCCGGGGACGTTGGCCATCCCCCTGTACATGTTGGGGATCATCCCGGTCTGCGCCTTGGCCTTGGCCAGCACCTCGGCGACGGCGGGGTCCTGGTCCTTCTCGGTACGGGCGGGCAGGGAGAGCGGACGCTCGGTGTGCGCCATGGGTGCTCCTCGGGTCGTGACGCATTTCTGGAGTGGATGCTCCCGAATACTTCTGGATCGTATACTACATAAATGCAGCAAGACCGATCCGCTCCCGTCCGTGCTCCCCGCCGCGGAAGGCCACGCTCGTTCGACCTCGACGCGGCCGTGGCGGCGGCGCTGAGCACGCTGTGGGACAAGGGCTACGAGGCGACGACGATCGAGGACCTCGGGCGTGCCACGGGCCTGTCGCCGTCCAGCCTGTACGCGGCCTTCGGCAGCAAGCACGGGGTACTGGAGGCCGCGCTGACGCGCTACGACCGGGACCGCGAGGACCTTCTGCGCCCCCTGGAGCACGGTTCGGGAGGTCTGGACGACCTCCGCGGCTTCCTCGACGCCATCCGCCGGGGCCTGACCGAACCCGGTCACCCGGGCTGCTTCATGGTCAACACCGCGACCGAGGTGGCCCCACGAGACGACCGGATCGCCGAACGCGCCCACCGCTACCGCGAACGCGTCCGCAACGGCCTCGCCGCCGCCCTGGACCGCGCCGCCGCCCGGGGGGAACTCCCCGCCGGGGACGTCGAGGACACCACCAGTCGGGCCAGGCTCCTGCAGGCCGCCCTCTTCGGCGTGCAGGTCACCGCACGCAGCGGCGCGACGGAGGAGGCGCTCGCCACGGTCGAGGCCCTGAGCCGCCAGATCGAACGGTGGGCGGTACCGGGCCCGTCGCCGCGGCACTAGCCGATCACCTCGACGGTGCGCGCACCGAACAGCAGGCCCACCTCGATGCCCATGCGCTCGTAGACGGCGCGGGGCACCGAGACGTCCGCCAGGTAGAGCCTGCCGGCCTGACGCGCACCGGCCGCGCTGAGCAGCCCGGTCTTCGGCAGCGCGAGTGTCATCGTCGCGGTGGCCGCCACGCATGGTTCGGCGGGGACGCCGGTGGTGGCGTCGAGCCCGCTCGGCAGGTCCAGGCTCAGCACCGGACACCGGAGGTCATAGGTCCAGCGGATCAGACCCGCCGCGGGTTCCCTGGGATCACCGGTGAGGCTGTACCCGAGCACCGCGTCGATGACCAGGTCGGCCGAGACGCCGGGGGAGCGGGTCCCGGCGTCTCGCACGTCGGCCCCCATCCGGCGGAGGATGTCGAGCTGGTGCGCGGGCACCGGTGCGAACCGTTCGGCGGGTGCGGCGAGAACGACGTGCACGGCGCGGCCCCGGTTGATCAGGTGGCGGGCGGCCACCAGCCCGCCACCGCCGTTCCCACCCGGACCCGCCAGGACGACGACACCGTGTGGCTCCCACAC
>NZ_ANBC01000138.1 GCF_000341125.1 Nocardiopsis lucentensis DSM 44048
TCTGCGGCAGTTCGATCCGGAACTCGGAGGTCATCAACCGGTCGACCTCCCGCATCTGACGCGCGGTGAGAGCCGGAACGGCCATGGTTCGCACACCGGTCAGAGGGCCTCTCTCCGCCCTCATCCGGCCGCCCGTGTCGTGGTGATCCTGACCTCCGAGTGCAACGTGCGGTGCACCGGGCACTTCTCGGCGACGGCCATCAGCCGATCGCGCTGCCCGTCGTCGAGATCACCGTCGATGCCGATCACGCGCTGGATGTGGTCCACCTTGCCGACCCGGGTCTCGCAGTCCTCACAGTCCTCGGCGTGGATGCGGGAATGGCGCAGCGTGACGTGGACCTGTTCGAGCGGCCAGCCCTTGCGCTCGGCGTACATGCGCATCGTCATCGAGGTACACGCTCCGAGCCCGGCGAGCAGGAGGTCGTAGGGAGAGGGGCCGGTGTCGTCTCCGGTCGGCCGGGGCTCGTCCGCGGCCAGACGGTGGTTGCCCGCGGTGATCCGCTGCGTGAACCCGCCTTCGCCGGTCTCGGTGACGGTCACCACGCCCTCGGCCCGCCGCTCCGGGCCGGACCCCCTCTCCTGGGGATCGCCGTCGAAGGCGTAGCGACCGGCCCACGCGGTCAGCACGGTGGCGACGTAGGCGGCGTCGCGCCTGTCGGTGAGCAGGTGGTCGGCGCCGTCCAGCGCGACGAACGACTTCGGGTGCCGGGCCGCTTCATAGATCTGACGGGCGTTGTCGATCCCCACGATCTCGTCCACCGGGGAGTGCATGACGAGCAGGCCGGCCCTCAGCGAACGGATCCGTTCCCGTTGGGGTTGCGCCGCGATGTCGTCGAGGAACTCCTTGCGGACACGGAACTCCCTGCCCCCGATCGTCACCCGTGCTTCGCCGGTCTCCTCGATCCGTTGCCGGGACGAGCCGAGCAGCCCGGTGACGTGTGCCGGGTCGGCGGGGGCGCCCAGCGTGGCCACCCCCCCCGCCTCGGGTATCCGGTGCGCCGCCGCCAGCACCGCCGCCCCGCCCAGGGAGTGCCCGATGAGGATGGCGGGTGCTCGGTGGTGCTGGCGCAGGTAGTCGGCCGCGGCGACCAGGTCGTCGGTGTCGGAGGTGAACGTGGTCTGGCTGAACTCGCCCGCTGAGCCGCCGAGTCCGGCGAAGTCGAAGCGCAGCACGGCGACGCCCGACGAGGTGAGTTCCCGTGCGACCCGGGCCGTGGCGATCGTGTCCTTGGAGCAGGTGAAGCAGTGCGCGAACAGCGCCCACGCCCGTGGCGGCCCCTCGGGCAGGTCCAGGCGCGCGGCGAGCGCGTCACCGTGGTGGCCGACGAAGCTGATGGCCTGGCTGGATGCGGTCATGTCAACCCTCCCGTCCCCGGCATCAAACCGACCAGGGCGCTCCTCGTCGCCCGCGGTGTCAGCGGGGTGACACTCTCGCCGTTCCGGCGAACCCTCTTGGGACGGCACTAGCGGTGCTCGGGATTGGCCGAGTCCGGGCGGCAACCGGCGTCCCAGGCCGAGCGGCGGTTGCCGTAGGCGGGGAAGCCGCCCGCACGCCTGAGCAGGGCCGCCATGTGCAGCAGGTTGTAGGTCATGAAGGCGGTGTTGCGGTTGGTGAAGTCGTTCTCCGGGCCGCCGGAGCCGGGGTCGAGGTAGGAGGGGCCGGGACCGGCCTCGCCGATCCACCCGGCGTCGGCCTGCGGCGGGATCGCGTATCCCAGGTGCTGGAGGGAGTAGAGCACGTTCATCGCGCAGTGCTTGATCCCGTCCTCGTTACCGGTGATCAGACATCCGCCGGCGCGCCCGTAGTAGGCGTACTGGCCGACGTCGTTGAGCAGATGCGAGCAGCCGTAGAGACGCTCGATCACCCGCTTCATCACCGAGCTGTTGTCGCCCAGCCAGATGGGCCCGGCGAGCACCAGGATGTCGCTGTCCAGCACCTTCCGGTAGATCCCGGGCCAGGCGTCGGACGCGGCTCCGTGCTCGGTCATGTCCGGCTGCACGCCTGGCGCGATGTCGTGGTCCACCGCCCGGATGACCTCGGTCCGGGCTCCGGCCGAACGCATCAGCTCCACGCTGTGGTCGATCAGGCCCTGGGTGTGGCTCATCTCCGGGGACGGTTTCAGGGTGCAGTTGACGTACAGCGCCGAGATGCCGTCGAAGCGAGGGGGCTCGGCGCCAGTGACCGGCTCAGACATGGGGTGATCGTCGCATCGGCGTTGTCGCGCCCGTGGCAGCGGCGGCTTCGGGAGGTTCCGGAACGGACCCGGGGGAACCGGGGCGACCACCTGCGGGCGCGACCAGCGGCAGCGTCACCCGGGTCAACCGCTGCCACGGCCGGGCGCCCAGCACCCTGGCGGCGGACTCCAGCTCATCGGCGCCGCGGCCCAGGGCGGCCAACGCCAGCAGGGCCAGGAAGGGGGTCTCCTTCCACACGTACTCGGCCATGATGCCGAACCCGAACCCGTCGGCGGTCAGGGCCGGGAAGTCCGACGGCGCGTCGGTGAGCCCCACGGCGTGGGCCAGGCTGGAGAACAGCCCGGCCTCCGAGATCAACAGCTGGACGCACAGCGCGCCCACCAGGTGCGGAACCGCGAGGTTGGCCTGGGCCAGGCGCGCCGCCCACACCCGCCTGGCGCCCATCCGCCGGATCAGGAGGGCCAGCGCCACCCCGAGCACGGCGGACAGCAGCGTGCTGAGCACGCCCACCCGGAGGGTCAGCAGCACCGAGCCGCGGACGGCCTCGGAGTGCGACCCCACCCTCGTCCCGGACCTGCCGGTCCGGACGGCCAGCGCCAAGCTCACCGGCACCGGAGAGTTCCCCAACGAGGGCCGGATCGAGGGCGCCTCGGTCATCGAGACCTTCGACTACGAGGTCTCCGGCGTGGGCACCGCCGCGATCTGCCTGGACCCCGACCCCCCGGTGGACGATCCGCGGGAGGTCGGTCTGCCAGCCGGACCCACGGACTACGTACTCACCCTGCTGGTCGGCCTCCCCCAAGCGGAGCTGAGTCTGTGACCGGTGACCCGGCCCTGCTCCCGGCTGTCTTGTGCCGGTTCCAAGGGAGGATGGCCCAGTGTCCTGCGTCTGAAGTTCGTTGTACGAAATCTGCCGAGGAAGGACAGGATCCCCACCGGCCGTCCTTGTTTGCCCTTGGAGAGACACCACTCATATCCAACGACACTCAGACGCAGGACACCAGATGGTCTTACGAGTTGGTGTGTGATGGCGGGTGAGGCGTGATGGCCCCGTCTGCCGTGCTTTTCACATGTTCGCGGTGCGGTCGGAGACCAGTCCGGCGATGGCCTGATAGGTGGCCGGGAGGTTCTCGCGCCGGTGGATCCAACGCGTCAGTTGCTTCCACCGCCTATGGACGTCAGGCAGAGCGCTCTTGTTCGGCTTACGCAGTGGTGTGATGGCCTGACCTGGGTGATCAGGCGCGGACGAGGACGGTCGGAGGCCGCGATCGCACCACGCAGGGCGAGCAGGTCGGCCTCCGATCCGGAGGAGGTGAGGACGAGCTCGTGCGGGTGGGCGCCGATGAGGTCGGCGATCCGGCCCCTGGCTTGGTTCAGCGCCTCTTGGGGCGCCGAACCGTAGCGGTGGCTGCTGGAGGGGTTGCCGAACTGTTCGCTCAGGTGGGGTGTCATCGCCTCGACCACCCGCGGGTCGACGGGGGTGGTGGCGTTGTGGTCCAGGTAGACCGGGCCTGCTGCCAACCCGGGGTGCGTGGGTAGCTCGCCGTCGCTCACGCGGGCTCTCCCACGTGCACGGGCAGCTCGGCCAGCCGCCACTCCAGCATACCGTCGTGCAGACGGACGGCCCTGCGTCCACGGTCGGTCAGAAACCGTGCGGCCTCGTGGGCGAGTACGCAGTACTCGCCCCGGCAGTACACCACCACCTCGGTGTCCTGGGGCAGTTCCTCGATCCGTTCGGACAGTTCACCGACGGGGATGGACAGGGCGCCGGGGATGTGTCCGGCCCAGTACTCCTCGATCGGTCGGACGTCCAGTACCAGTACGTCCCCGGCCTGTGCACGGGCCAGTAGCTCGTCACGGGGCATCTCGGCGGTGTCGTCGCCACCGAGGTAGGCATCACGGGCGGTGGACACCGTGGCCTGGTGATTTTCGGCGACCTTGCGCAGCAGGGCGAACAGTCGGGCGACGTCGTCACCGGCGAGACGGTAGTGGATGCGCACCCCCTCCCGGCGTGTGGTGACGATCCCGGCACGTTTGAGCGTCTGCAGGTGGGCCGAGGCGGTGGTTAGGTTCAGTCCGGCGGCCTTGGCCAGGGACTCGACGGTGCGCTCTCCCTGGGCTAGCAGGTCGAGCAGCTCCAGTCTCTTTCCGCTGGCCAGCGCCTTGCCGGTCAGGGCGAACGCCTCGTACAGACCCGACTTGGCCTGAGCGTCAACCTCACTCATACAATCCTCCATTGATGACTGGATTATTGTAGGTGATCCAGAGGGTGGCGGCCAGATGGAGGTCGCGTGCTGTCGGATGGCACCCATCGTCGCCTCCTTGACATTCCAAATATCTTTGGAACATTGGATGATGGCCCATCGCGACACGGAGGACCCCACATGACGACCGAACCCACGCTCATCCACGTCATCGACGAGGGACTGGGCAACACCACCTACCTGCTGGAGATCGGCGAGGGAAGGGCGCTGGTGCTCGACCCAGAGCGCGACCTGCGCCGAGTACGAGCCGAAGCACGCAAGCGGAACCTGACCATCACCCACGCGGTGGAGACACACATGCACGCCGACTTCATCTCCGGCGTGCGCGAGCTGGCCGAAGCCGAGGGCGCCACGGTCCTGGCCCCCGAGGTCGGCCCACGCGACTTCGCCGTCACCGGGTTGAACGACGGGGACACCGTCCAGGTGGGAGCCCTCACCCTCCAGGCCCTGGCCACCCCCGGCCACTCACCCGAACACCAGTCCTTCCTGCTCCGGGAGAACGGACGGCTCCTGGGGGTGTTCACCGGAGGATCGCTGATGGTCGGCACCGCCGGGCGCACCGACCTGGTCGGACCTGACCAGACCGTCCCGCTCGCACGCGCCCAGTACCACTCCCTCCAGCGGCTCATGGAACTTCCCGACGACACCCCGGTGTGGCCCACCCACGGGGCCGGTTCGTTCTGCTCTTCGGCCGGAGGCGGGGAGCGCACCACCACCATCGGCAGGGAGCGGGCCACCAACCCCCTGCTACAGGTCGGGAGCGAGGACGCCTTCGTCGAGGCCCTGCTGGCGTCCATGGGAACGTTCCCCGACTACTTCCTACGACTGGCCGAGGTCAACCACCACGGTCCCGCCGTACTGGGAGACACTCCGGCGCTGAAGCCGCTGACCGTGCCCGAGGTCCACGAGCTGCTCGCCGACCACGCCCAGGTGGTGGACGTACGTGCGATCTCCGACTTCGCCGCCGGCCACGTCCCCGGTGCGACGTCGATCCCGCTGCGCGGAGTCTTCGCCACCTGGTTCGGCTGGCTGGTCGACCCCGACCGCCCGGTCGTCATCGTCCGCTCTCCCGACCAGGCCCCCGAGGACATCGCCTGGGAGGCGGCCAAGGTCGGTTTCGACTCCCTGGCCGGAGAGGTGGAAGGAGGCATGGCGCAGTGGGCCCGCCATGACACCACGGCCACGGTCGTGCTGGGCAACGCCGAGGACCTGGTGGGCCAGGGGCAAGCCACCGTGCTCGACATCCGCCAGGACACCGAATTCGACACCGGTCACGTGCCGGGAGCCCTCAACATCGAGCTCGCCGCACTGGAGGAGGCCCTACCGCGGGTGCCCCACGGGCCGCTGGTGGTGATGTGCGGGCACGGCGAGCGGGCGATGGGGGCCGCCAGCATCCTCCTGCGGGCCGGACACACCGACGTCCGCGTCCTGGCCGGAGGACCCGACGAGTGGTCCCAGGCCGCACAGCGCGGACAGGACCGACGATGAGACCCCGCACCACCGGATCGACACCGACCCTGGGCCTGCGCCGCAACGCCGCGCAGTTCACCCTGCTCGTCGCCGTCAACGCCCTGGTCGGCGGCATGGTCGGCCAGCAGCAGACCGTACTGCCGTTGATGGCCGAATCGGAGTTCGGGCTCACCGGCTACACCTACATCTTCACCTACGTGGCCGCCTTCGGGATCACCAAGGCGATCGCCAATTACTTCGCTGGCACCTTCTCGGACCGCTACGGCCGCAAACCGGTGCTCCTGGCGGGTTGGCTGTTCGCCGTGCCTGTGCCTTTGATGCTCATACTCGCCCCCAGCTGGGAGTGGGTGGTGGCGGCCAACGTGCTGCTCGGCGTCAACCAGGGCCTGACCTGGTCCACCACCGTGGTGATGAAGATCGACCTGGCGGGACCCACCCAACGGGGCCTGGCCATGGGCCTGAACGAGGCGGCCGGGTACGGGGCGGTCGCGGTAACCTCGCTCCTGGCCGGATACATAGCCGAACAGTACGGACTGCGCCCGGCCCCGTTCCTGCTCGGTCTGGCCTACACCGCCCTGGCGTTGCTGTTGTCCGGTGCCTTCGTGCGCGAGACCCGCGACCACGCCAGGCTCGAAGCAGAGGGGCACCGGCCTCGAACCGACGGCGCGAACACGCACCTGCACGGCACCCTGACCGATCGACAGATCCTGGCGCAGACCAGCCTGAGGGAACCCGCGCTGTCCTCGGCGAGCCAGGCCGGGCTGGTGAACAACCTCAACTTCGGCCTCTCCTGGGGGCTGTTCCCCCTGCTGTTCGCCACCGCTGACCTCACCGTCGGCCAGATCGGCGTGCTCTTCGCCCTGTACCCGGGCGTCTGGGGAGCGGGACAACTGTTCACCGGCGCCCTGTCCGACCGTTTCGGACGCAAGCACCTCATCACCGCGGGCATGGGAACACAGGCCGTCGCCCTGACGATCATCGCCGCCTCGAACGGGTTCACCGGATGGGCCGCGGGCACCGTGCTGCTCGGGCTCGGTACCGCGATGGTCTACCCCACCCTGCTGGCCGTGATCGGGGACGTCGCCCATCCGGCCTGGCGCGGTCGGGCCGTGGGCGTCTACCGGGTCTGGCGCGATCTGGGCTATGCGGTCGGCGCGATCCTCGGCGGCGTCGTCGCCGACCTGATGGGGCTGCACGCCGCCGTATGGGTTGCCGCGGCGGTCAGCGCCCTGTCGGCCCTGGCCGTTGCGGTACGAATGTATGAGACCCGACCCGGCCCAACCTGATACCTCAGCACAAGTGAGCCAGAGCACGGATCTGATCGAGGTCGCCCCGGCCTTCGGCTGCGGCGCTGATCCTGGTGGTGATCGGCCTGAGTAGTGCACAGGTCCACCTCGCAGCTCACGCACCGCAACGCGTAGATCATCTCATCGGCGAAGCGCCGGACTCCTTGTCTTTTGACCTGGCCGCCGGCTCAGACGGCCAGGTCCAAGACGGTGAAGTCGATCTCGTCCAGGGCGGGGTCGAACGCCTCCGGTTCGACCCCCAGCACGTCGGTGGCGTAGGCACCGAACCGGGAGATGTGGACGCGGATGTAGGGGGACAGGGCGGCGATCTCCTCGGCGGTGACGGTCCACCCCTGCCTGACCAGGTCGCGCACCACCTCGGCGATGTCCAGGGCGTTGTGGAAGATGACCAGGTTGACCAGCAACGTGTTGAGCTTGATGAGCTTCTCCTGCTCGTCGGGGTCGTTGTCGGCCAGCACCCCGTTGTTGCCGAACCGCAGCCACGCCGAGAAGCCGTTGTAGGACTCGGCCTTGTTGGTGGCCGCGGTGATCCGCGCCCGCAACTGGGGGGTCGTTCAAAAAGCGCAGCAGCGCCACAGTGCGCACCGACCGGCCGACCTCGCGGAACACCTTGTAGATGCGGTTCTTGCGCGAGTTGGAGCGCAGACGGCGCATCAGCGTGGCCGAGGACAGCCGCCCCTGGCTGATGGAGATGGCGACCTGCATCAGGTCGCGCCAGTGCCGCTCGATCAGCTTCCAGTCGATGACGTTGCGGCCCCGCTCCCCGTACAGCTCGTCGGTGCTGGGGTAGAGCATCTTGTCCGAGGCTCGGAAGAAGGTGAGGTCGGCGAAGTTGCGGATCCGGGGCATCAGGTCGAACCCGAACAGGGTGGCCAGGGTGAACACCGGCGCCGACTGGCCTTCAGGGGGTATCGAACGCCGCGCATGGTAGCGCTGACGCTTCAGAGCTCGCCTGGCACTTCGCCGAATCGCAACCAGTAGCAAGCGCAGACCTCTACGCCTTGGTAAGAGCGTGGCCGTTGACCAGCCCATTGTCGTTTTCCGGCGTACTTGGTTCACTCCCCAAGTCAGGTCGTGAACAGCGGCGAACGGAGTTGAATCAACCACGCCACCCAGCGCGGCATCTCTCCTCGGGAGCCCGCCGGGAAGTCACCATGCCGCGACGCCGTCGGGCGTTTCGTGCGGAGCGCCCGACGGCACCTGAGAGGCCACGCTCCAGCTCGCGATCTGGAGCAAATCTGGAGCGATGGAACCGCTCCAGGCCCTCTCAACCCACGTCAGACCACGCGAGAATCCCGAGGTTCAGCGCTCTGAACTGCGCATACGCGATTGACGTGCTGGTCGACGGAGACCCTCAGTAGGCCTGAGGAAGACCGGATTATTAAGATGCATCGGTATACGGTGCCCGACGAGGCTGGCCAACTCCTGTAAGACCAGGTCAAAAGAGCACTACACAGCTTGGGGAGTCGCTTCATTTCCAGGATCTCGGCTTGGATCTGGAGCACATCTGGAGCGGATCCCGGGGTCCCCCGAAGGAACCGGAATGAGTAAGCAGACCGAAGCGGGTACGGGGCTCTCACCCGAGGTGATGGGCAACGAGAAGTGGCACGACACCACTCACGCGGTTTCGTCCCGGGCTCCCGCGACGGTGAGTTCGACATCCCCGAGGAGTACCTCACCGAGGGGGAACGGCGGATCCAGAACCGCGAGGTCGACATTGAGGTGGTGTGGGTTCCCTCCCCGCTGAATACCCCGGAGGCGATGGCCGCGTACCACCGCCGCGAAGCGGCGTCGCAGGACGGCTGAGTTGCTGATGGGTGGCCCGCTTTCTCGGCGGGGCACCCACTCGTGCTACCGGCAGTGGGTCAGTCGGCGTACCGCGTGGTCGTAGACCCCCGAGACCGTCTCGACCGCGTGCCCGTTCTGCTAGGTCATGCTCGGCGACGCGATCAACGAGAAGAAGTCGCAGGGCGAGGCCGAGGAGTCGCTGGAGGGGGTGGGGCCAGGCCCGCTTCCCGGCCCGACGCGGGCACGTTCCTGCTCCAGGTGTTCACCGCCCGGCTGGCCTCGGCGGGCATCCCGGTCCTGGTGCTCCGGGGTTTCGTCAGCTAGTCCCATCCGGACCTTGTACGAGCCCTGGGTCAACTGACAGGCGGTCGGCCTGGTTAACGCGCTTGATGCGGAAGGCGTCCAAGATTGCGTCGGCGATCAGCGCAGGCATCTCACCGTCCGGGCGGCGCACCCCGAGTTGCGCCTCGATCTCATCCGCGATCACATCGGCGAGTTCACGGGCGACTGCACGCTTGTCCATCGCACCGTCTTCCTCTGTGCCGGGTGGATGGGGAGCCTGAAAGGGGCCGGGGTCGATGGCGGCGTAAGCGCGGTTCATTACGGTTTGGTAGTCGTCAGTGCCGAGCCCTGGGATGAGCGGCGCGAGCGCCTGCTGTACGTCGGACAGCACCTTCTGCTCGACGGGTCTCTCCGATTCGATCGAGGTCAGGTCGTGCGCGAACTCTGCAAAGGCGATCAGTTCGTGTAGAACCGCCGCCTCGGCCTGCGACATGCCCAGGGTCACGGACCCATCAGGGGCGTCGGTTGCACGCATCGCATCGCTCCTACATCCGCAGGTCGGTGTGTTCCGTCCTGTCCATCATCGAGCGATTCTCTCAGAGGCTACCGACGAGCCGTCTCCCTGTCTCGCGTGCAGGTAGGAGCAACAGGTCACGGCCATCGGTTGCGGCCGGTGAGAGGTAGGAGGGACTACCGCCAAAACCCGTAGCAATCCTCGGCCCCGTACCAGCCGTCACTGCGGTCGACCATTTCACCGCTGAGGCCGGCCGGGCCGTCATCGCGGAGAACTGCGCGGCCTACGTCGCCGAATACGGTGAGCCCGCGTAGTCACTCGTCGTCGGGCTGACAGAGAACCCGATGGGTCGGCGCCATCAGAACGGCCAGTGACGTTAGCGGGCTGTCCCGGCGCGGCTTACCGCCACTGGCCGTTCGGTTGCTGTTCAAGCCCCGAGACCGTCAGCATCTCCATCCCGGACCCCGACGACGTCGCTATCACATGGGGTCAGCCGACAGCGGGTGAGGACCGCGACACCGCCGAGTTCGTCGTCCGGCCCTGTCTCAGACCTCGTGTCAGGTACGGATGGGCACTGGTCACACGAACGACACCGACCACGCCAGTCAGCGCGGCACCTCTCCTCGGGACCCCGCCGGGAAGTCACCATGCCGACGCCGTCGGGCGCTCCACACAGAACGCCCGACGGCACCTGAGAGGCCACGCTCCAGGTCGCGATCTGGAGCGAATCTGGAGCGATGGAACCGCTCCAGGCCCTCTCAACCCACGTCAGACCACGCGAGAATCCCGAGGTTCATCGCTCTGATCTGCGCATACGCGATTGACGTGCTGTTCGGAGGAGACCCCCAGTAGGCCTGAGGAAGACCGGGTTTTTAGGATTGGCGTCATGACGGATGGCGAAGGTGTGCTGCGTTGGGGCGTCATCGGCACGGGTGGGATCGCCCACTCCTTCCTGGAGGCGATGCAGGAGACGCCCACGGGGCGGGTGACGGCGGTGGGGTCGCGTTCGGCCGGGCGGGCCCGGGAGTTCGCCGACGCGTGGGGAATCCCGGTGAGCCACGGCGGTTACGCGGAGCTGGCCCGCGATGAGGGCGTGGACGCGGTGTACGTGGCCACCCCGCATCCGGGGCACCACCCGCACACGCTGACGTGTCTGGACGCGGGCAAGCACGTGCTCGTGGAGAAGCCGATGGCGATGAACGCCCTGCAGGTGGCGGAGATGGTGGCGGGGGGCCGTGGCGGTGGCCCGTTCCCGGGACCGTTTCCTCATGGAGGCGATGTGGACCCGCTACCTTCCCGCCTATCGGCTGGCCCGTGACCTGGTGGCCGACGGGATGATCGGCCGGTTGTGCTCGCTGTCGGCGGAGTTCGGGATCAGTGTGCCCTTCGACCCCGACCACCGGCTGTTCAACACCGAGCTCGGCGGCGGAGCCCTGCTCGACCTGGGCGTGTACCCGCTGGCGCTGGCCACCGACTTCCTGGGGGAACTGACGGTGGTGGGGGCGACCCGCCAGTTGTCCCCCGACCGGATGGTGGACACCCACACCACCGTCCTGGCCCGTGGTGAGGGCGGGGTTTCGGCCACGCTGAGCTGCGCGTCGCGTTCGACGATGCCGGGCCGCGCGGTGCTGGTGGGCACCGAGGGGTGGTTGGAGCTGGACCGAACGTGGGCGCCGACCGAGGTGGCGGTGCACCGTGACGGCCGTGAACCGGAGGTGTTCCACCGCCCCTACCGCGGCAACGGTTATGTGCACGAGGTCGAAGAGGTCGCGCGGCGCGTGGCCGAGGGGCGGACCCAGAGCCCGGACATGCCGTGGTCGGAGAGTCTGCGGTTGGCGCGGTTGATGGATCTGGTCCGTGACGTCGGCGGGTTCGTCGACGAGGGCGCTGAGGCGGTCGCGGGCTGATCGGTTCTCGGCGGCGGCGCGGACCCCGCCCTCTCAGGTCCGGGGGGTCGACAGCAGACCGGAGGCGCCCGCGCCCGTGGGCGTCGCGGTCCTGACGTCCTCGGTGTGGTCGGGGGCGGGACGGGTGCCGTTCGCGGTGCGGTGGCGCAGGCGTGCCCGGAGGCGTCGGGCGGCGGCCACGCGGGCGAGCGCGTGGACGTTGGTGCGTGCCACGACCAGGACGGCGTCCTTGGGGCCGACGGTGTCGTCGAAGTAGTCGTCGATGCCGGTGTCCCCGCTGCGCGGTCGGATTCCGTAGATGTCTCCGTCGAACATGCGGTAGGCGTCGCGGACGACCAGGGTGTCGGGGTGCAGGCGCGGGCCGTCGCCCAGCCATTCGGCGGCCTCTCCCGCCAGGCGGCGGATCAGACTGGGCAGGGCGCGGTGCCGGTCGGGGAAGACGCGGCGGGTGCCCAGGCCCCTGCGCCACCCCGCGTAGACGGCCGGGTGGCGGGTGCGCAGGACCACATAGGTGTTGGACAGGGGGTGGGCGAGGACCTCCCGGGTGAGGAAGTGGGTCATCAGCGCCGTGGACAGGCCGAAGCGGCGGTGGGCGGGGACCACGCCGGCGGCGTCCAGGTAGAGGGAACGCCGGGAGGCCAGGCGGAGGCGGTGGTAGCCGCCCCATCCGACGGGGGTGTCGTCCGGGCCGAGGATGAGGGCCAGGGTGGTGATCCGGTCGAAGAAGCCGGACTGGACGCGGGTGTGCCAGTAGCCGGAGTGGTCGGCTCCGAAGGCGCGTTCGGCCAGGTCGCGCAGGGTGATGTGGAGGCGGTCGCGGCTGCGGGCGGAGAGGGCGCGGGGGTGGTCCCAGCGGGCGACGCGGTAGCCGGGGGCCAGGTCGTGGAGGGTCGGCGGGCAGTTGAGGTGCCGCAGTTCGGGGCACCTGGGTCGGGTGGGCACGCACACCCCTACTTTCATTACTCTACGAAGGCAAGTAACTCCTTAGCGTAGTTCTTTGGTGGGGGTGCGTGGGCTACTTCCCGAAGTCGGTGTCGGACGCGGCCCTCGGGGGCGCCGTATCGGGGGTCAGAACCCGGTGGAGGCGCGGTGGAGGCGGGCCGCCAGGAGTGCCATCTGCTCACGGAGCTCGTCAGGTTCCTCCACCTCCATGTCCATGTCGAGCATGCCCAGGTAGCAGGCCATGTGGAGCATGGAGTTCCCGGCGCACACCAGGACACAGGCGTTCTCGTCGACCGGTTCGATGTGGCCGAACCACTCGCCGACGCGGCGGTGGGCCTCCTCCGCGGACACGAACAGGCGGATCCGCGCCCTGTTCGGCCACATGTGCACGTCCATGCGCTCGGCCAGGTAGGCGGCCACGCCCTGTTCCGGAGGGTCGCGGGGCGGAACGCGTGGACCCGTGGGCGTCAGGGGCCGCATCCGGTCCACGCGGAAGGCACGCCAGTCGTCACGGTCGTTGTCCCAGGCCACCAGGTACCAGCGCCGTCCTCGGGCGACCAGGCGCAGGGGTTCGACGGTGCGGCGGGTGGGGCTTCCGTCGTGGCGCTGGTAGTCGAACCTGAGCCGTTCGCTGTCGCGGCAGGCGGCGGCCACCAGCGCCAGGGTGTCGGCGTCGACGACCGGTCCCGCGGCGGGCATGGGGACGGTGAAGGCACCCAGGGCGTCGACCCGGCGGCGCAGGCGCGAGGGCAGGACCTGGAGGAGTTTGGCCAGGGCGCGCACCGAGGTCTCCTCGATCCCCGTGACCCCGCCCTGAGCGGCGGTGCGCAGCCCCACGGCGACGGCGACGGCCTCGTCGTCGTCCAGGAGCAGGGGCGGCAGGGCGGCTCCGGCACCCAGTTGGTAGCCGCCGCCGGTGCCCATGGCGGCCTCGATGGGGTAACCGAGTTCACGCAGGCGGTCGATGTCGCGGCGCACGGTGCGCGGGCTGACCTCCAGGCGGTCGGCGAGGTCGGCGCCCGGCCACTCCCGGCGTGTCTGGAGCAGGGACAGCAGACGCAGCAGGCGGGCCGAGGTCGCTTTCATCGGGCTCCTCCGGGGCGGACGGCGGAGAGGTCGCGCGTGCGACCCGCGGGCCCCGCCGTGAAATGGTGTGTGCCCGCAGTCTGCCAGGGGTGGAGGACAGCAACTGTCCTCCACCCGTTGGGGTCGTGGGAACCACCCGGCTCCCGGACGCGCCGGTTCAGACGACGGCGACCGCCTCGACCTCGACCAGCTGGTCGTCGTAGCCGAGGACGGCCACGCCGAGCAGTGTGCTGGGGGCGTCGTGGTCGCCCATGTGGGCGCGGACGACGTCCCATGCCGCCACGAGGTCCTCCTGGCGGTTGGAGGCCACGTACACCGTCGTCTTGACGATGTCGGTCAGGTCCGCGTCGGCGCCTCGGAGCGCCGTGCGCAGGTTGCGCATCACCTGCTCGGCCTGGCCCGCGTAGTCGCCCACGGCGACGGTGGCGCCGTCCTCGTCCAGGGGGCAGGCCCCGGCGGTCCACACCACGGTCCCGGCCTCGGGCGCCGTGGCCGCGTAGGCGTAGTCCACGTGCTGGGTCAGGTTCTCGTTGCGGATCAGGGTGACCGCGCTCAAACTCCACCTCCGTGTCGTCGTTGACTGCACTGGCAACGGGCCCGGTGGCGGCCCGGTTCCCGGTGGAGCGGAGCGTGGCGGCGGTGTCGTGGTGATCACATGTCGGGGGCGTGGGGGATGTCGCCCCACCAGTCGCGCGGTCCACCCCGGGCCAGCCTGCGCAGGAAGGCCAGGACACCCGCGACGCCGCTGGCCCAGCCGCCACCCGGTTCGCGGGTGTGGTCGAGGAAGACCGGGGCGTCGGGGGTGCCGTCCGAGCGCACCAGGATCAGCCCCGCCACGCCCAGGGCGGCGTCGCGGTGGGCGGTGTCCCCGGTGTGTGTCGCGGTGTCCAGGAGGAACTCGCCGACACCTGCCAGGCCGCAGCACTGACCGGTGACGGCGACCCGGGGCGCGTGCGCGCGGCAGCGGCGCGCGGCGCTCACCGCGAGTTCGGTGAGATGGGGCTGGCCGGTGTGGGAGCCGCCGTGGAGCAGGACTGTGCCGATGCCGGCCAGGCCCTGGCACGACGCCAGGGTCATGGGGCGGGCCGTGGCGTGGTCGGCCTGTTCCAGCAGCGGCGGCAGGAGGTGGGCGAGGACCTCCAGGCCGGCGGTGGCCTCGGCCCGGGCGGCGGGGTCGCCGACGGCCGCGTCCAGGCACAGCAGGGCGTGGGTCACGCCCGCCAGGCCGTGGGCCAGGCCCAGGTGCGAGGTGGTGGCGTCGTGGTCGCCCGGGTCGGGCGGGCAGGCGCGGACGGTGGCGGCGGATCCGATGTCGACCAGGAGCCGCGCGCCGCGCCGGGCCAGGTCGAGGCGGGTCTGGTCTCCGGTCAGGCGCCAGAGGTGGAGCTGGGCCAGGGTGATCCCCGCGAGGCCGGAGGTGTGGTCGGTGGAGGAGACGGTCTCGGGGACGGTTCGGGCCAGGGGGCGGACCGCGTCGGTGAGGGTGGGGTCGTCGAGTTCGCGGGCGGCCATGGCCAGGAACACGGCCGTGCCGCAGGAGCCGAGTTGCAGCCCGGGTGGTGCGGGGCGCAGGGCCAGGAAGCCCGAGGTCCAGTGAGCGAGGGCGTGGGCCAGGGAGCGTGAGCGGGGGTCGTGGTGGCGTAGGAGTTCCATGCCGATCCCGGCCGCCCCCTGGTACTGGTTGGTGGGGCTTGGTGCGCCCGCGGGGGAGCGGTCGCGGCCGGTGAGCAGGGCGCGGGCGGCCTCGTGGGTCTGGTCCAGTGCCGTGGTGACGAGCGCGTCCACTCCGGCGGGTGTGACGGTGTAGCGGGGGTCGGCGTTCGGAGGTTGGGGGGCGTGACCCGAGCGGAGCAGCTCCATGGCGTGGACGCGCCGTGCGGGGTCGGGTGACATCAGGTCGGGGATCACTCCGGCCACGGCGGGGGTTCGGTCGCCCAGGGCGGCGAGGATGGTGCGGGCCCGGCCGTCGTCGGGTACGGCCCGGGTCGCGCGGGAGGGCGGGTCGACGCCGGTGACGGCGTAGAGCAGGGTGGCGCCCAGGGAGTAGAGGTCGTCCTCGAGCCGGGCGGGTGCGCCGTGTTCCTGTTCCGGAGGCGAGTAGCCGGGGGTCCAGCCGCGGGGCGGGTGGGGGTCGGGGGCGTCGAGGGTGTGGCTGATCTCGAAGTCGACCAGGCAGGGGTGGCCCTGGTCGGTGATGACGACGTTCTTGGGGGCCAGGTCGCGGATGAGGACGCCGCGGGCGTGCACGGCGTCGACCAGGCGGGTGAGGCGGGCGGCGAGGCGGCCCGGGTCCCGGTCGGTGGTGGTGTGGGTGCCGTGGGTGGCCACGTCGGTGCGCAGGTCCCGGGGGCCGAGGTCGGTGGTGGCGAGGAACTCGTCGGCGCCGTGGCGGAAGTGGTCCACGACGCTGGGGATGCCGTCGATGCCCTCCAGGCGGCGCAGGACGGCGGCTTCGGCGCGGAGTCGGTGGCGGGCGTCGCGGGTTCCTGTGGGGTCCTCGTCGGTGTGGGCGCGGCGTTCCTTGACCACGACCGCCTGCCCGGTGGTGGTGTCGGTGGCGCGGTAGACGCCGCCCGCGGCGGTGTGGGCGATGGCGCCGGGGACCAGGAAGCGGCCGCCGAGCAGGACGGGGGAGGGCGCCGCCGTCTCGGGGGCGGGCAGGCGTCCGGTGAAGGGGTCGGGGATCCAGGTCGGCGCGTGGTAACGGCCGTCGGCTCCGCCGGGCCGTGCGCGCCCCTGGTCGTCGTGGACGACCAGGTGGAGATCGCCGTTGTCGTCGGTGGCGTGGGTGGCCTCGAAGGGGGCGTAGCGGTAGTAGACGGGCGCGTCGGGGCGGATCCTGCGGTCGCTGTGGACGCGTGGTCCCTCCAGGCCGGCGAGTTCGGCGGCCAGTTTCTCGGCAAGGTCGGTGAAGTGTTCGCGTGGGGGGTAGACGGTGACGGCCTTGCCCACGGCGCCGGGGCGGGAGCGGTGGGAGTTGAGTTCGCGCAGGATTTCGGTGGTGCGGGCGAACTTGAACCGGCATGGGGTCCGCAGCAGGAGGGGTAGAGCGCGGCCGAGGGTTTCGACCAGGGTCGTGGGTCGGGCGGAGATGTGGATCTTCCAGCCCTGGGGCGGCAGTTCGAGGTTGGGGAGGGTGACGTCGGTCCAGGTCGTGTGGTCGGTGATGACGCGTCCAGCCCGGCGCAGGCGTTCCTCCAGCGCTGGTGTGCGGGTGCGGGTGCTGTCGTGCTCGCGCACCGTTGGTCTCCCTCGTCGGTGGTGTCGGGGGGTGGGGTGGCCGTCGTGTTCGGGGCGGCCACCCCGTGTGGGGCCGCCCCGGCGGGGGCCGGGGCGGCGTGGTCGTGGCCGGGTGCGGGGTCGGCTCACGTCCGTGCTGTCGAGACGCATGCGTGCGTCAGAAGGTGGCTCCGTCGCAGCGGATGGTCCAGCCGCTGATGCAGGGGCGGATGCAGTCGAGGTTGAGCTGGTCGGACAGGAGTTCGGTTTCGGCTCCGAGGGAGACGAGCGGGGTGGTGTCGAGCGTTCCGGCGTCGCGGGGCAGGTCCTGCATGGCCATGGGTTCCTCCCGTTCGGCTACTGATTGTGAGAGGCGAGCTACCTCGTGTAGCTTTGCCGAAGACTTCAATCCCCCCTGTGATGCGTGGAAAACGGTTCGGTCACCGGATCAACCCACCTGGCCACCAGGTCGCGTCCGGTTTGGCCCCATGAGGAGTGAATTGAAACCCGAAACTCCCCCCATGCCCTCAATGGGAGTGACGGCCGCAATGCGTCAGGCCGCCACGCCCGAATCCCCACCGCGGGTGCCCGCCATCCGGGCCGAGGGACTCGTCAAGACCTTCCCTGGTGTGGAGGCCGTGTGCGGACTCGACCTCCTCGTGCACCCAGGGGAGATCTTCGGTCTCCTGGGCCCCAACGGCGCCGGGAAGTCGACCACGATCGCGATGCTGTGCGCGCTGACACGGCCCACCGCCGGTGGACTGTGGGTGGCCGGGCACGACGTGCGCACCCGGCCGGCCGCCGTCCGCCGCTCCATCGGGGTGGTCTTCCAGAAGACCACCCTGGACGACAAGCTCACCGTTGAGGAGAACCTGCGGATCCACGCCGTCCTGTACGGGGTGCCGCGACGCCGCGCGCGGGAGCGGGTCACCGCCATGCTCGCGCTCACCGACCTGGCCGACCGGCGCCGCAGCCTGGTGGGCACCCTCTCGGGCGGGATGAAGCGCCGTCTGGAGATCGCGCGCGGGTTGCTGCACGAGCCCCGGGTGCTGTTCCTGGACGAGCCGACCGTGGGCCTGGATCCGCACAGCCGCGCGGAGGTGTGGCACCACGTGCACCGCATGCGCCGCGAGTCGGACGCCACGGTGCTGCTGACCACCCACCACCTGGCCGAGGCCGACCACTGCGACCGGCTGGCCATCCTCGACCACGGCCGCGTCGTGGCCTTGGGCTCCCCCGAGGAGCTGCGGGCCAGGATCGGCCGCGACAGCGTGCGGGTGCGCACCGAGGCCCCCGAACGCGACGCCCTCACCCTGGCCGACGGTCTCGGTGTGCGCCCGACGGTGGTCGACGGGCAGGTCGTGGTGCAGGCCGAGGACGGGGCGGCCATGCTGCCCAGGATCGTGACCGCCCTGGAGGGGGCGGTCACCTCCGTGACGGTGTCCCGGCCAAGCCTGGACGACGTGTTCCTCCACTACACGGGGCGCAGCGTCGCCGACCAGGGCACCGCTGCCACGGAGCCGCTCGTCACCGGGGATGACTCATGAAATCGATGACCGTGACCGAACCGCCAGCCGGTGCGGCGACGGCTGGGGGGAGGACGCGATGATCAACGCGTCGCCGCGGGAGGTCGGCACACGTCTGGCCGGGGAGGCGCGCGCCGTGGGCGCGGTGTGGCAGCGGGAGATGATCACTTTCGGCCGTGAGCGCCTGCGGTTGGTGATCAGTCTGCTCCAGCCGCTGTTGATCCTGGTCTCGCTCGGCATCGGCCTGGGAGCGGTGGTCCCGGACGGGGAGACGGGAATCGGGTATGTCACCTTCCTCTTCCCGGGGGTGCTGGTGATGGCGATCCAGGCCCCCGCGTTCGCGGCGGGCGCCTCGATCCTGTGGGACCGCGAGTTCGGGTTCTTGCGGGAGATGCTGGTGGCCCCGGTGCGCCGCGAGTCGCTGCTGCTGGGCAAGGTGCTGGCGGGCACGGCCACCGCGACGTGCCACGGGGCGGTGCTGCTGGTGTTCGCGGGCGCCGCCGAGGTGCCCTACGATCCCGTCTTGTTGGCGTCCTTCGTGGCCGTGCTGGCGCTGGCCGCGTTCGCGATGACGTCGCTCGGGGCCCTGCTCGCGGTGTCCCTTCCCAACCCGCAGACCTTCCAGGCGGTCACCGGGTTGCTGTTGGGGCCGCTGGTGTTCCTGTCGGGCGCGTTCTTCCCGCTCAGTGGTCTGCCGTCGTGGCTGGACGCGCTCACGGCGCTGAACCCGCTGACCTACGCGGTGGACGCGGCGCGTCACGTCCTGGCCGCGCGTCTGCTCGGTGAGGCTCCGGCGGGGCTGTTCGAGGGGTTGGAGGTATGGGGGTCGCGGGTGCCGGTTTCGGTGGAGCTGGCGGTCCTGACGGGTTTCGCGGTGCTGTGCCTGGTCGTGGCGGCGCGCCGGTTCTCGCGGCCAGATCAGTGAGGTCCGCTTCGGCCCCCGCCCCGTGTGTCCGGGGGCGGGGGCAAGGTCGGTCCCGCGGGCGGGGTCTCCGGGGCGGCGCCTTCGCCCCCCCAGGCCAAGAAGGTCCTGGAACTGAGCCTGTGTGAGGCGATCGCCCTACGCCACAAGGCCGTCGGTTCAGGGCACATCCTGTTGGCGCCGTCGCGCCAGGGGTTGCCGGAACCGGTGGCGGCCGTGGTCGTCGGCCACGGCCTGACCTACGAGCGGGCCCGCCGCGATGTGGGTGCCGCGCTCGACGACGCGGCCTGAGCGCTCAGGTCCCGGAACCGTTGCCCCGGCCCTCGCGGTCCCGGTCGGGGACCAGGACGCTCAGACAGGTGACGCAGCCCTCCATCTTCTCGAACTCCGAGACGTCCACCGGCAGCACCCGCCAGTGCTCAGCGGTCAGTTCGTGGATGGTGGCGTGCGCGGCGGCGCTGACCAGGATGTCGCGCCCGCCCAGAGGCAGCACGTGCGCCCCCGGTTCCTCGGGGGCGCGCCGGATCGGGGGCAGTGCGGTGGCGTCCACCAGATCGGGCAGCCCGATCAGCGATCCGTCGGGGAGGGCGGTCACCGCCGACTTCAGGTGCAGGACCGCCTTGAATTCGACCCGTTTGACCTCGCGGCCGAACGGTTTGAGTAGACGTGCCAGCTGATCCGCTCCCTCGGCGTTGGTGCGCCCGCCCACACCGACGTAGACGGTCTCACCCACCTGGAGCACGTCTCCCCCGTCCAGGGTTCCGGGGGCCTCCACCCGGGCCACCCGCAGGCCCAGGGAGCGGACCGACGCCTCCACGCCCTCCACTTCGCCCCGACGTTCCTCGGCCCCGGGGCGCGTCAGCACCGCCAGGTCCCCGCAGACCACCACGGTGTCCTCGACGAACACCGAATCCGGGTGCCCCGGGGCCGGGTCGACCTCGACCACCCGCCACCCGGCCGAGGCCAGCGCCTCCTGGTAGATGACGTGCTGGCGCATGGCCAGCACGGGGTCCACGGAGGAACGGGGGACGTGGGTGAGGATGCCCCGCTCCATCTCCGGGCTGGGCCTGCGTGTGAGGGCCAGCCCCGGGCTGGTGAATCCGTCCACGTGCGTGACCTCCCGGAGACTCGGGGTCGGGGTTCGGGAGAGCTCAACGTACCGCGTCGGCCGCCCCGGATCCCGGACGCGGCACGCGGGTCGTCCGTCTTGTCCGCGGGTCCTGTGCGCGGCAGGGTGAGCACATGGACGTGATCGTTGTCGGTGGCGGGATCGTGGGCATGAGCGCGGCCTTCCACCTGGCCAGGAAGGGTGTGTCCACCGCGCTGGTGGACGCCGCGCACACGGGGCAGGCGACCTCCGCCGGGACGGGGGTGGTCTTCCCCTGGCCGTTCCCCTGGGACTCCGCGCCACTGTGGGAGTTCAAGGCGCGTGCCGCCGCGCACTACCCGGAACTGATGGCCGAGTTGGCCGAGGACAGGCACGTGACCGGGTACGAGGTGGTCGGCGGTGTCTCTGTGGACCGGGAGGGGGACGATGCCGGATACGACCTGATGCGCACCCTGGCCGAGCGGCCGGAGTTCGCCACCATGGGGCGGGTGGAACGGTTGGCGCCAGGCGAGGCGACCGGCCTGTTCCCCCTGGTGCCCGAGGAGTACGGGGGTGTGCGTATCGGGGGCATGGCCCGCCTCGACGGACGCCGGGCGCGCGATGCCCTGTTCGACGCCGCCGAGGAACGGGGGCTGCGGTACTTCAAGGGCGACGCGCACCTGTCGTGGAACGGTCACCGTGTGACCGGCGTGAGCGTGAACGGCGACGATCTGGCGGCCGACGTGGTCATCGTCGCCGCAGGGGCGTGGTCGGCGCGCCTGCTCGCGGTGGCGGGGGTGGACCTGCCGGTGTTCCCGGTGCGCGGCCAGATGACGCACTTCGCGCTGCCGGGTCGTGACACACGCGCCTGGCCGGTGGTGCGGTTCGGTGAGCGTGCGTTCTTCGTGTGCGCGTTCGGTCCGGACCGGGTGGTCACGGGTGGCACGGTCGAGCCCGAGGCGGGGTTCGACCGTCGGGTGACGGCCAGTGGGCTGCTGCGCAACCTGTCCACTGCGGTGGAGGTGTTGCCGGGGCTGGCCGAGGCCACGGTCGTGGAGACCAGGGTGGGGTTCCGGCCAGGCACGCACGACGGCCGTCAGCTGCTGGGGCGGATCGAACGGTTGCCGGGGGTCGTGGTGGCGACGGGCCTGGGGACGGAGGGGCTGACGTTCGGCCCGTACCAGGGGCTGGTCGCGGCCCGGTTGGCGATGGGGGAGGACCCGGGACTGGATCTGGCGGAGTTTCGCCCTGACCGCCCCCACGTTGAGTGACTCATATCACAGAAATCGGTCGCGGTTTTCATTTGACATTTTCGCGAAATCGCTTGCTAGAACTTGAGTTTCGGTCTTGAGAACATCTGGGCAAACCGATATTCTGAGGAGTTTTGGTGAGCGAGAAAATGCCGGTCCGCTACCTCCGTGTCGCCGCGTCGCGCCCCCTCACCCCGCACATGGTGCGTGTGACCTTCACCGGTGACGACCTGTCCGTCCCGTCCCTGGGCGGGCCCGACCAGCAGGTGAAGCTCTACTTCCCCCGCGAGGGGCAGGACGTGCCCCGCCTGCCGCGTCCCGAGGGGGACCTGACGTCCTGGTACCAGGCCTACACGGCCCTACCGGACGACGAACGCCCCTGGATGCGCAGTTTCACCCTGCGTGGGCACGATCCCGAACGGGGCACCGTCGACATCGACTTCGTCGTGCACGGCGACTCCGGTCCCGCCACCCGGTGGGCGCGGCGGGTCCGCCCCGGCGCCGTCCTGGGCATGTTCGGCCCCTCGACGGAGTTCGCCACCCCCTTCGACGCCGCCACCCCCGACTGGCTGCTCCTGGCGGGCGACGAGACCGCCCTGCCCGCCACGGGCACCCTGCTGGAGAGCCTGCCCGAGGGGCGGCGCGCCGTGGTCCTGGTCGAGGTCGGCGACACCTCCGAGGAACTGCCCCTGCCCACGCGCGCCGACGTGGACCTTCGGTGGATTCACCGTGAGGACGCCGCGCACGGGGAACGACTGGTGGCGGCCGTGCGCGCCGCCGACCTGCCGTCGGGGCGGATGGGGGCCTGGCTCGCGGGCGAGGCGGGCATGGTCCGCTCCCTGCGCCGCCACCTGGTCAACGACCGCGGCGTACCCAAACAGGACATCGACTTCACCGGATACTGGCGGCGGTCCCTGACCCAGGACGACGCTCCCACCACCGAGGACATGGCCGAGGCCCAGGAGAAGCTGGAGCTGCACCGGGAAGAGCGGTAGGACCGAGGACGGTGTCCGGCCGCGGAGCCGCGCGCGGCTCCGCGGCCGGACCGTCGGAGCCCATCGGTCAGCCCAGCTTCTTCAGCAGTTCGGCGGCGAGCGGGGCCGAAGACGCCGGGTTCTGGCCCGTGACCAGGTTGCGGTCCACGACCACCTTGGGAGCCCAGGGCTCACCCTCCTCCACCCGCACGCCGGCCTCGGTGAGGCGGTCCTGGAGCAGCCACCTGGCCCTGTCGGCAAGCCCGGCCTGGCGCTCCTCGGCGTTGGTGAACGCCGCCACCCCGTAGCCGGCGAAGGAGTTGGCGCCGTCGGCCTTGGTCGCCGCCAGGAGCGCGGCAGGGCCGTGGCAGACCACGCCCAGCGGCATCCCGCTCTCCAAGGCCCGGGTGAGCAGCGCCCCGGAGTCGGCGTTGACCGCCAGATCCTCCATCGGCCCGTGGCCGCCGGGGTAGTAGACCGCGCCGTAGTCCACCGGGTCCACGTCCTCCAGGGCGAGGGGGCTGCGCAGTTCGGTCATGGCGTCCAAGGCGGCGGTCATCCTGTCGGCGCCCTCCTGCCCGCCGTTGGCCGCAGCGGACAGGCTGGCCGCGTCCACGGTGGGGACGACCCCACCGGGGGTGGCGACGGCGATCTCGTGGCCCGCGGCCGTGAACGCCTCGTAGGGGGCGACGGCCTCCTCGGCCCAGAAACCGGTGGGGTGCTTGGTCCCGTCGGCCAGCGTCCAGTAGTCGACGCCGGTCATCACGAAAAGGATCTTCGACATGCTGTGCTCCCTCTGGGCGGCGGGCCGCTGCGGGCCCGCGGTGGGGTGGCGACGCACACCCCGACACCGCGGGTGCGGACCGCCTGTGTGGCGACGACGTTGAACACTAGGCACCGGATCCACCGGAGTCCAATGGGAAGATGAATACCTGACATCAATATTCCTATGCCTTTGCGGAAACGCGCCAGCTCTGGGATCACGCGGGCCGCCCGGGCCCACGCCTTCGTGGAGCGGGACCGGACCACGGGCAGGACCGTTCCGGTGGTGTGCGGCACCGGGCGCGGCTCCACCGGTTCGGCCGGTGCGTTCGCCAGGATGACCTGGTGGAGGAGCACACTGGGAAAGGGCGTAAGCCGGTGGAAGCCGAGACTGTGACGGGCCTGACCCCACTGCTGGTCATCGTGACCGCCGCGGTGGTGGCGCCCCTGGTGGTCGACGTGCTCGGTCGCTGGGTGGTACTTCCCGGGGTCGTGTTGGAGATCGCGTTGGGCGTCCTCATCGGCCCGTCGGGGGTCGGTCTGGTCGAGGAGAACGACGTCATCACGGCGGCGTCCGGCATGGGGCTGGCCCTGTTGATGTTCATGGCCGGCTACGAGATCGACGTGTCCCGGGTGGGAGGGGGGACACTACGCCGTGCGGGGGCGGCGTGGACGTGTGCGCTCGGTCTGGGGCTGGGTGCGGCCTGGCTGCTGCTCGGCTGGTCGCAGACGGCGCTGATCATCGGGCTGGCTCTGACCACCACGGCGCTTGGGACGGTCCTGCCCATCCTGCGCGACTCCGGGGTGCTCGACTCGGTGTTCGGCGCGCGGGTGCTGGCCTCGGGAACGGTGGGGGAGTTCGCGCCCATCGTGGTGATCGCTCTGCTGCTGAGCGGTTACCGGCCGCTGACCGGGTCGCTCCTGCTGCTGGCCTTCTTCGCCGTGGCCGTGCTGGCCGCCTGGCGGATGTCTCGGGGAACCTCCGCGCGGATACAACGGCTGGTCCGGGTGACCTTGGGTACCAGTACCCAGCTCGCGGTTCGGTTGTGCCTGCTGGTGGTGGTGTTCATGCTGTGGGTGTCCACGATCCTGGGGTTGGACAGCGTCCTGGGGTCCTTCGCAGCGGGGATCATCGTCCGGGTGATGCTGTTCAACAACCACCCAGGGGAGGTTGAGGAGGTCGAGACGCGGATGACGGCCGTGTCCTACGGCGTGTTCATCCCGGTGTTCTTCGTGGTGACCGGGGTCCGGTTCGACCTGCCGGCGCTCGTGTCGGACTGGGGCGCGGTCGCGACCGTACCGATGTTCCTGCTCCTGTTCCTCCTCATACGTGGGCTTCCTGTGTGGCTCCTGTGTCGCAAGGGGTTGAGCGGTCATGAGGGGGTGGCACTGGCGCTGTTCTCCGCCACGGCGCTGCCCCTGCTCGTGGTGCTGACCACCATCGGAACGCGCGCCGGTGACATGAACTCGGCGCACGCCGCCGCGCTGGTCGGCGCGGGGATGCTCTCAGTGTTGATCTTTCCGCAGGTCGGCCTGGTGCTGGTTGGGCGCGCACGGGTGCGGACGCACGCGGGTGAGCCCGCCGCGACGGACGGGTGACCGTGCTCGCGCCCGACCCGTGCGGTGTCCGGATGCGAGAGCTCTTCTTCGGATCCCGCCACACCTGGATGTGGGTCCCCGGAGACAGGACGGGAAGGAGGTGAGGGTGGCAGGAGTCGTTGATCGAGTGATCTGGGTTCTCCGCAGCTTCTGCCGCTGCGGTCACTGCGCGTGGTCGTTGGGGGCGTGACGGTTCCAGGCTCCTCCGTTTTCGGTAGGGACCTGTGTGGTGGTCTTGTCGTGGAACCCCAAAGCCTGCGCGATCAGCGGCGTTTCGTGCCGGGTTTATTGGAGGCTGTGGCACGTACCGGCTTCGGTGGAGCCGTGTTTCCGGATTCTCAGGCCACGGTGCTCGGTTGTCTGTTCTCGAACTCCAATAGCTGCACAACGGCCCCGAGGCGATGACGGCGTTGTCATAGCAGCCCCCGATCGACCCCGTGTGAGGGCACCAGCCCGGACTCCTTGGACCGACGCGTGAAGGCACGATCCGAACAGCACGCCGTAATCGGAATGGATCACCGTCCCTGAGGCTGGTCGGCGGTCGTCGATGGCCATTCCCAGCGCGTTCGTGGCCAGAGCCGCCGTAGGTGAGGAGTCGATCGCCCAGCCCACGACCCTGCGTGAGCACACGTCCAGCACCGCCGCGCAGTACACCTCGCCCTCCCGGATGGGGTGCTCGGTGATATCAGTGACCCAGAGTTGGTTCAGGCCTTCACGGCTGAACTGGCGGTCCACCAAGTCGTCCGAGACCGGATCCAACACTTTGCGGCGGAACTCGGCGGGGTATCCACGACGTCCCACGATGCCTCCTTGAGGTCATGTGGTCCCAGAGTCCAGGAATCCGACCCCGAAAAACGCGAGACACACCAGACCACCACACAGGTCCTTACCGAAATCGGAGGAATCTGGAACCGCTACGCCCCCAACGACCACGCACAGTGACCGCAGCGGCAGAAGCTGCGGAGAACCCAGATCACTCGATCAACGACTCCTGCCAGTCTCGCCCCCGGGAAGGCCGCATGGAGGTGGTCCTGACGGGGGAGCACCGTCTCCGGTGCTTCCCCGCCTCTGGTCGGCACGACTCCGCGTCAGGCCGGGGTGAGCACGCAGAACTCGTTGCCCTCGGGGTCGGCCAGGACCGTCCACGGCACATCGCCCTGGCCGATGTCGATCTTGGTGGCGCCGAGCTCCTGCAGCCGGGCCACCTCCTCCGCCTGGTCGTCACCGGGGTACGGCCGCAGGTCGAGATGGACGCGGTTCTTCACGGTCTTCGCGTCGGGCGTGCGGAGGAATGTCAGGTACGGGCCGACGCCCTGAGCGGAGCGCAGCACCGCCTGATCGTCGGTCACCTCGTGCAGGGTCCAGTCCATCGCCTCGTCCCAGAACCGGGCCATCGCCCGAGGGTCAACGCAGTCGACCTCCACCGCGGCTATCGGTCCGGTATCCCGGTAGATCTCCCGAGGTTCCAGCACGCAGAACTCGTTGCCCTCGGGGTCGGCCAGGACCGTCCACGGCACATCCCCCTGGCCCACGTCAGCGGGCGTCGCTCCGAGATCCTCGAGGCGCGCGACCAACTCCGCCTGATGAGCCACGGAAGTGGTGGCGAGATCGACGCGCACACGGTTCCGCACCGTCTTGGGCTCCGGCACGGCGACGATGTCAAGGCAGACGGCGACGGGGTCCGGATAGACAAAGCCCTCAGGTTCCAGGTTGGTCACGCCGGGCCCCTCGCTGGAAAGGTCCCAGTCGAGCGCCTTCGCCCAGAACCCGCCGAGCGCGGAGTCATCCAGAGCACTCATGTGAATTTGAACAAGCCGAGTTGCCATGCCGCCGATCCTATGGCCGCGCGAACCAGGGAACCTGCCCGCGTCCACCTGCCGCGGGCGGGGTTCGTCCCTCGACGGTGGGGACCCGTTCCCCGGAGGAGGCCCACCGGGTCCGGGGCGTCACCGTCGCGCGGCCACCTCGGAACCGTGCGTCACCCGGATCTTGGACTGGCCGTGCGGGAGCTCCTCCCAGTCGTCCATGAACCGGGCGCGCAACCCGTGCTTCTCCGCGAGCGCGACCAGGGTCGCGGTGCGGTAGTAGAAATCCTCCCTCAGCACATGGTGCGCCTCCTTCTCCGTGCGGCCGAAGGTGAAGTCGAACCAACCGTTCGGATGCAGGATGCGGCCGACGTGGGCGAAGCACTCCTCGATCACCTCGATCGGGGAGTGCGAGAAGACGCTGTGGGCGTGCACCACCGTGAAGTGGGCGTCGGGCAGGAAGGCGAAGGTCAGGTCCCGGACCGGTGTCAGCGTCGGCCTCTTGTCGCACAGGTCGAACTCGGCCACGGTGTCCTGCGCGGCGAAGAGGATGTCGGGCGAGATGTCGATGCCGTAGTAGTGGCCGGTGTCGAGGTAGCGGATGAACCGCCACCCCGCCCGCAGGTTGCCGCAGCCGATCTCCAGCATCCGGTCCCGCGTGGTCAGGCCGTGGGAGACCAGATAGTCGAACTGCATGGCGCCCAGCGCGAGCCATCTCTCCCGGCACGCGCTGCCGACGGCGGACTCGGGGCTCCTGGCGGTGTCCGACCTCATCACCGCCCGGTAGTAGGAGACGTGGTCGGGTGACCGGTACCGCAGCCAGGCGTCGCGTCCGGCCCTGCGGAGGTGGGCCGGGACCCGGCCCGGATGGCGGAGCGCGTAGGCGATTCTGTGGCTCAGCCGTGAGCGGTTCACGGTGAGGTTCTTCCGGGGCATCGTCGTCGGTCCCTTCTGCGGAGTCGTCTCCGGGGCGGCGGGCGTTCCGGAGCGCACGCGTGGACCGCCGACCTCCGCAGTGGTGATCGGCCCGAAATCACCCATACGAACACACAGGGTATCCATTCATGTGCGATTGGTAGGGGAAGGGGTGAACTTCGCGCGTGCCCCAGCCGCGGTACCCGGCGCGGGCACGTGAGTAGTCCTACTCAGGCGCCCCGGGGGCGGAAGGACCACGATGGACGCATGAGCACCCCCAACACACGCCCCCGGTCCACGTCGCAGTTCTACCTCCAGTCGGTCATCGCCTTCGCCGTCTCCTCCCTGGGGGCGGGCGCGGGCATCGTCTACCTACCCGTCGACCTGTGGATGCGCGCCTTCCTCGGGATGAGCCTCCTGTTCGTCATCACCTCGACCTTCACCCTGGCCAAGTGCGTGCGTGACCGCCAGGAGGACGCGATCGCCGAGGAGATGGCTCAGCAGTACCAGCAGATGCCGGTCTGGAACGGCCAGGAGCCGATCCACCAGCACCAGTAGCCGGTTCGGCGCCGCCGGGGCCTGGCGGCG
Organism: Nocardiopsis lucentensis DSM 44048; assembly: GCF_000341125.1. Taxonomy (GTDB): domain Bacteria; phylum Actinomycetota; class Actinomycetes; order Streptosporangiales; family Streptosporangiaceae; genus Nocardiopsis; species Nocardiopsis lucentensis. The sequence goes on from NZ_ANBC01000138.1 coordinate 28,404, forward strand.
GCGCCGAACCCGAGCGCGTCAGCGGGCCAGACGCCGGGCGGAAGAGCGGCTCCGGCGCGCCCCTGGCGCGCCCCCTCGCGTCCCGCCCCGGTTCCACCGCGCGACCGGCGCACCGGGGTTCGTCACCGGCCGCTCCGGGTCGGTTGGATGCGCAGGTCCTCCTCCGTCCGCTCGGTGCCGTCCGCTGCCAGGTAGCCCACGCGCACGGGTTCGCGGGAGGCGTCGTCGACCACCGACAGGGGTGCGCCGTCCGGCTTGAGGTACTTGGCCCCCCACTCCATCAGCGCGATGACGACGGGCGTCAGGTCACGCCCCTTCTGGGTGGGCACGTACTCGTACCGGGTGCGGCTGCCGGGTTCCTTGTAGGGCTCGCGGGTCAGCAGTCCGGCCTCGGTCAGGTGCTTGAGCCGGGCGGCGGCCACCGCCTCGGTGACGCCGACCCGGGTGACGAACAGATCGAAGCGGCGCACGCCGAACAGCAGTGCCTCGCGCATGATCAGCAGGGAGGAGCGGGGGCCGAGGACCTCCAGGGCACCAGCGATGGCGCACTCGGTGGGGCGCCAGGCGCGCGGGTCGGCCAGGGCGTGGTCCAGCTTGATCGTCATACCCCAGAGCCTAGTGAGCGAAGCAAGACCGGGACCCGCCCGACCGCGACGCGGCCCTGACCTCGATGCCCCGCTCCCGAGGACGGGCGGTGACCTCGCGGTCGGTCTTGCCGGTCGTTCCGATGACGAGTACTGGTGCGTTATCCATGCCGGCATCCTGGCGCCCGTGCACGCTCCGAGGCCATGCGTCGGGATACGCCGCGCACAGGCGTGCGTACAGGAGCCGCCCAGCACCTGCCCGACCGGACCGCGGGGCGGGGAGTCCGCCTCGCGGAATCGGTTCCGGGCGCCGTGCCCGGCCACGGTGACGAGGGTGTCCGTGGTGGCCTTCCGAACGGTGCGGCGGTGGCACGCCGGTTCGGCGCCCGCGCGGGACCCGGATGTCCGTACTGGAGGGTGCCGTCAGGAGGCGGAGCGTGCCAGGACACCGCGCACGACGCGGCGGGCGTCGCGGCCGACCCCGCGCAGGCTGGCCGAGGAATAGCTGCGCTGGAACTCCAGTCCCACGTACCCCAGCGCCGGGACCGTGGTGGAGATCCCGCCGGAGTGCAGCGGGCCGCCGTCGGCGTCCAGGGCGCCGGTACCGTCCAGGTAGTCCAGAGCGGGCCGGTAGCCCGTGGCCAGCAGCACGGTGTCGACGGGCTCCGTGGCTCCGTCCGCCCACTCCACACGGTGTCCTCGCAGACGGGCGAAGAGCGGTCTGCGGTCGGGGTTGCCGGTGGCGAACGCCGCGCGGAAGCGGCCGTCGTCGATCACCGGCGTGCGAACGCGTTCCCACAACCGGCCCACCGGGGCCGAGTCGACGCCCGTGACGGCACCCCACCAGTGGACGTCACGGCCCAGCGGGCGCTGGTCCACCCAGGCGATCGGTGACCGGCTGGAGAGGCTCACCCTGGCCACCCGCGCCAGCTCGACGGCGATCTCCACACCGGAGTTCCCGGCTCCCACGACCACGATCCGCTGCCCCTCGAAGGGTTCGGGGGAACGGTAGTCAGCCGAGTGGAGCACCGCGCCGGCGAACCCGCCCAGGCCCGGCAGCGCGGGGCGGTGCGGGCGGGTGAAGGTCCCCGACGCCGCGATGAGCGCGCGTGCGCGTCGCGAAGTGCCGTCCGCGGTGGAGACGGTGAAACCGTCACCGTCGTGTTCGACGCGGGTCACCTTCTGGCCGAAGTGAAAGTCGGCGTCCAGTCGGGCTGCGTAGTCGCGCAGGTAGGCCGCGACCTCGTCCCGGGAGGGGTAGGTGCGCGCACCGCCGGGCATCGCCCTGCCGGGGAGGGAGGCGTGGGGGGAGGGCGAGAACAGGGTCAGGCTGTCGTAGTAGTGCGGCCACGAACCCCCGGCCGTGTCCGCGGCCTCCAGCACCAGCGGGCGGATCCGACGTCGGTTGGCCGCTTGGACGGCGGCCAGCCCGGCCTCTCCGGCACCGATGACGACCATCGGGGACTCGGACATGAGGGATCCTCTCCGGCCTCGGGTGCGAGGGGAGGCTACCGGTCCCGCTCAGGCGCGCACAACCGCGGGTTCCGTTCCGGCGGGCGGGTCCTGGAGGCCGCGGCGCCGGCCTCGGGGGAGGCCGCACCCGCGGGCGGCCCCTCAATCGGCGGAACCCCACCGGCACGGGTCAGCGGAGTACCGCTGGACGGACGATCTGACTTGACATTTCCATAGTCAACGCCCTAGCTTCCTGGCTATGCAAATCCATAGCCAGGATGTCGGTGGGACCACCCGACACGCCGTGTTCGCCCCGGACTGGGCCGGATTCGGCGGAACCCACGGGGGCCTGGTCGCCGCCCACCTGCTCCAGGCCGCCGTCGACGTCCACGGAGCGACCCCCCGCTCCGTCACCGTCCACCTCCTGGACCCCGTCCCGCCCGGAACCTTCGACATCCGCGTCCACACGCTGCGCGGCGGCCGCTCGGCCGCCTCGACCGCCACCATCGACGGCCTGGCCACCGCGCTCATCCGCCAGACCCACGGGCCGGACTCCCCACCGGCCGTCTGGCCACACCGCGCCCCGCCCCCGACGAACCGGGCCGACCCCGACTCCCTCGACCGCTTCACCCCGCCCGAGGACATCGTGCGCTTCGGCCGCCACCTCGACATCCGCCCCCTCGGCGGCGCCCTCCCGCTCACCGCGGGAACCGAACCCGCCTACGAGGCCTGGGTGCGGCTGGCACCCGAGGCCACCGACATCGGCCACCTGGACGAGAACGCCACCCGCCTGATCCTCGTCGACGCCATGCCCCCGGGCCTGTTCGCCCTCTGGGACCGACCCGCCCCCGTGCCCACCCTCGAACTGTCCGTGCACCTGGCACCCTGTCGGCCCGACGGGCCCTGGTACCTCATCCGTCACCGCACCGTCTGGGCGTCCGAGGACCTGTGCGTCGACGAGACCACCCTGCGCACCCGAGACGGCCACCTCGCCGCCCAGGGGCGCCAACTGCGCCGCCTCATCCAGACCTGACCCACACCCACCCGACCGCGAGGGACACCGCCATGCGAGAAGCCGTCATCGTCGACGCAGTCAGAACCCCCGTCGGCAAGGGCAAACCCACTGGGGCCCTGCACGAGGTCAACGCCGTGGACCTGCTCGCCCACAGCCTCCACGCCCTCATCGAACGCACCGGCCTGAACCCCGCCCTGGTGGACGACGTCATCGGCGGCGTGGTCACCCAGCACGGTGAGCAGGCCGCCAACATGACCCGACGCGCGCTCCTGGCCGCCGGGTTCCCCGAATCCGTGCCCGCCACCACCGTCGACCGCCAGTGCGGCAGCAGCCAACAAGCCGTCCACTTCGCAGCCCAAGGCGTCATCGCCGGCGCCTACGACATCGCCGTCGCCGCCGGGGTCGAGTCGATGGGCCGCGTCCCCATGGGCGCCAACCTGGCCGGATCCGCCGACCCACTGGGGGAGGGCTTCGCCAAGCGCTACCCCGAGGGCCTGGTCGGACAGGGCATCGCCGCCGAACTCATCGCCGCGCGCTGGGGCATCTCCCGACAGCGGATGGACGAGTTCGCGCTCACCAGCCACGCCCGTGCCGCCGACGCCACCCGGCGCGGCGCGTTCGACGCCCAACTCGCCCCCGTCAACGGCCTCACCGCCGACGAGGGCATCCGCGAGGGCGGCACTCCGGAGACGCTCGCAGCCCTGCCTCCCGCCTACCGCGACGACGCCACGGCCGCCCGGTTCCCACAGATCACCTGGGACGTCACCGCGGGCAACGCCAGCCCGCTCAGCGACGGCAGCGCCGCCGTACTCATCATGAGCGCCGACACCGCCACCGCCCTGGGCCTGACGCCCCTGGCCCGGCTGCACAGCTTCGCCCTGGCCGCGGACGACCCCCTCCACATGCTCACCGCGGTCATCCCCGCCACCCGCAAGGTCCTCGACCGCGCCGGGCTGTCCATGGACGACGTCGACCTGTTCGAGATCAACGAGGCGTTCGCGTCCGTCGTCCTGGCCTGGGCCGAGGAGACCGGCGCCGACCTGAACCGGGTCAACGTCAACGGCGGTGCCATCGCGATCGGGCACCCGCTCGGCGCCAGTGGCGCGAGGCTGATGACCACGCTCGTGCACGCTCTGCACGAGCACGGCGGCCGGTACGGACTCCAGGCCATGTGCGAGGCGGGAGGGCTGTCCAACGCCACCGTCGTCGAACGGCTTTGACCAGGGCACTCCCCGGGGCCGACCGGGTGGTCGGCCCCGCTCCGTCACCTCGTCAGGCGTTGGGGGGAAGAGCGGTCCCCGCGCCCCGCTGGCGCGCTTTGAGCAGGTCGTGCCGCTCCTTGGGCAGGGTCGGCTCCCCGGCCCCCTGCACCTCGAACCCCGCGTCCTCGATCATCTCCCGGTCGGCCTTGCCCGCCTGGCCCTCGCTCGTCAGGTAGTCGCCGAGGAAGATCGAGTTGGCGATGTGCAGGGCCATCGGCTGGAGGGAGCGCAGGTGGATCTCGCGCCCGCCGGCCAGGCGCACCTCCACGTCCGGGAAGACGAAGCGGGCGGCGGCCACGATACGCAGGCAGCGCTGGGGGGTCAGCTCCCAGGTGCCCTCCAGGGGCGTTCCCTCGAAGGGCATGAGGAAGTTGATCGGCACCGAGTCCGGCTCCAGGTCGCGCAGGGCCAGGAGGGCGTCGATGAGGTCGTCGTCGCTCTCCTTCATCCCCGCGATCAGGCCCGAGCAGGGCGACAGGCCCGCGTGCTTGGCCTGCTCCACGGTCTCCACCCGGTCGGAGAACTCGTGGGTGGTGCAGATGTCGGCGTAGCGCTCCTCGGAGGTGTTGAGGTTGTGGTTGTAGGCGTCCACGCCCGCGTCGCGCAGGCGGTCGGCCTGCCCCTGGGAGAGCAGCCCCAGGCAGGCGCACACCTCGACCCCGGGGAACTCGGACTTGATGTCGGAGATGGTGGGGGCCAGGCGGTCGACATCGCGGTCGGTGGGGCCGCGCCCGCTGGCGACCAGGCACACCCGGCTGGCCCCGGCGTCGACGCCGGCGGAGACCGCCTCACGCGTCTGGTCGGGTTTGAGCCAGGTGTACTTGAGGGTGTCGGCCTCGGAACCGAGCCGCTGTGAACAGTAGAAGCAGTCCTCCGGGCACAGTCCACTCTTCATGTTCACGAGGTAGTTGAGCTTGACCCGGCGGCCGAAGTAGCGCAGCCGGACCCGGAACGCGGCGGCGACGAGGTCCATCAGGTCGTCGTCGGAGCTGCTCAGGACCTGGCGGAGTTCGTCGCGGGTGGGCGTCTCACGTCGGAGGGCCTTGTCGGCCAGAGAGTGGAAAGTCGTCACGGTGACGATCCTGGAGTGTTCCTCGCGCGGAGCGCATCCGTCGAACCCGCCAAAATCACGGCGCAAGTCTTGTGCACGCTGACTGTTTCCCCCGGGTCCGCTCCTTCCCGAAGCCGCTCTCGTACCGGAGGGAAGGGCGCCCTTCCCCCGGGGAGGCGGCCAGGGTACCCGCGAGGCGGGATCGGTGCCAGAGCGACGTGCGCGGACGGCGGCGGAGCGCCGGCTCCGCCGCCCGACGGAAAACCGGTTGTCGCCTCCGTCGCCGGGCGGAAGACTGGCGGCCCATGATGGACGGCTTCCACCCCGAGAGCAGTTTCGGACCGGACACGGCGCGACACTACGACGACCACCTCCGTGGTGACGAGGAGGCCACGGCCTCCTTCCTGGCGAGATACGCGCGACACGGAAGGGCCCTGGAGTTCGCGATCGGGACCGGTCGTGTCGCGCTCCCCCTCGCGGAACGCGGTGTGCGGGTCGACGGCGTCGAACTCTCACCGCACATGGTGTCCAGGCTGCGCGAGAAGCCGGGAGGTGAGGGCCTCGACGTGATCGTCGGTGACATGGCCTCCCAGACCACCGGCAGGACCTACCCGCTCGTGTACCTCGTCTTCAACACCGTCTACAACATCCTGACCCAGGAGGGTCAGATCGCGTGCTTCCGGAACGCCGCCCGCCACCTGGACGAGGACGGGGTGTTCGTGGTCGAGGCCGCCCCGCCCTGGGCGTGGATCCGGGGTGAGCAGTTCGTCAACGTCGAGCGCGTCACCGCGGGCGCGGTGACCCTCGACGTGAACCGGTACGACCACGCCACGCAGATCCTCGACGAGAACCACGTGCGCCTCGGCTCCGACGGTATCGACATGGCTCCCATCTCCTGCCGCCTGATCTGGCCGTCGGAGATGGACCTCATGGCCCGACTGGCCGGCCTGCGCCTCGTCGACAGGTCGGGGGGATGGAACGGGGAGCGGTTCGACGCCTCCAGCCCCTTCCACGTCAGCGTCTACGGCGCGGCCTGACCGGGGCGTCCCGAGCGAACCGAACGGAGACACACATGGACCAGCGCCCCCTGCTGTTCGTCGACGTCGACGGCCCCCTCAACCCCTACGCCCGAAGCCGCCGGAGCGCCTACCGCGACGGCTACCGGAAGTGGAGGGCGAACGGGTTCGAGGTACTGCTCAAACACGGGCACGGGGCCGCTCTGACCGCGCTGCCCTACGAACTCGTGTGGGCCACCACGTGGGGGCACGAAGCCAACGTCCACATCGCGCCCCGCATCGGCCTTCCGAAGCTTCCCGTGTGCGAGTTCCCGGTGACCGGGAACCACGCGCCCGGTCTGCACGCCAAGACCCCCGGCATCGTGGAGTACGCCGGCGGGCGGCCGTTCGCGTGGGTGGACGACGAGATCACCCGCGCCGACCGGGACTGGGTCGACATGTGGCACCCGGGACCGGTGCTCCTGCACAGAGCGGACCCGGCCAGGGGGCTCACGGCGAAGGACTTCGAGGTGTTGGCGGAGTGGGTGGTGCCCGGATGGAGGTGGGAAGGGGCCACGTGACCGTCCCCGCCCGCGCCCACCGCGTACTCACCCGCCTCCTCCCGTCCCGGGGCGGACGACGGCACGGCCGCGCACGTCACCAAGAGGGACGATGCCCGCACAGGGGGCATACCGGATACGCTGGGCACCAGCTCGGCACCCACACCAGGTCGGGGCGGCCTCACAGCCGACGCCGGTGACACCGTTCGGGGCGTGTTCACCCGGGTCCGGCCCACACCGTCAGGAGTGGAACCGGAGCGAAGGTCCCGGGCGCCCCTCGGTCGCACCGGGTGGGCCACGAGCTTCCGGCCCCTCTACCTCGGATTTCCCTGATGCGCCTGCTGTTGATCGACAACCACGACTCCTACACCTACAACCTCCACCAGCTGTTGGCGCGCGTGCTGGGCGAGTCCCCCGAGGTGCTCACGAACGACGACGCCCGCTGGGACGGCCTGGACCCCGCCGCCCTCGACGCCGTGGTGGTCTCCCCGGGCCCCGGACGCCCGCACAACCCCCGTGACCTGGGCCGGGTGCCCGAACTGCTGGCCCACACCCACCTCCCGGTCCTGGGCGTGTGCCTGGGCCACCAGGCCATCGCCCACCTGGCCGGAGCCGACGTCACCGCCGCCCCCGTCCCGCGCCACGGCCACCTCACCCGGGTCCGGCACACCGGACGCGGCCTCTTCGAGAAGCTGCCCCAGGACCTGACCGCCGTGCGCTACCACTCCCTGGCCGTCCCCGAACCGCTCCCCGCACCGCTGACCGCCACCGCCTGGGCCGAGGACGGCGTGGTCATGGGCCTGGAGCACCGGGAACTCCCGCGCTGGGGCGTACAGTTCCACCCCGAGTCGATCGCCAGCGACGCCGGAGCCGACCTGGTCGCCAACTTCCTGCGGCTGGCCCGCCCCCTCGTGCGGACGGGGACC